>CAIUEN010000255.1 GCA_903898185.1 uncultured Verrucomicrobiales bacterium | reverse complement strand
TGACTCTCAGTTTTATCATTCGGATGCGTTTGCATCCCCTCTATTTATACATGTTTGACAAAAGTACAAGGCAAATTTTGCCTAGTATTTTTCAGAGAAATTTAAATGCGTCTGCCCTGCACCCTCAATCCTTCAATGTCCGCTCGAAGGGAAGCCGCAAAATAATCACCCAGCCCAAGCTCCTGCGCTTCATAAAAGAGGAATCCCTCGTTCAGATCATGAAGCGCATCCTCGGAAACCCGCACCTGCATCATGGCCTTCCGACACTCCCCTTGACCGATTCCCAATCCAGCAACTGAGCTTCGCCATCCCTCACCCTGGCGCGACGCCGATCCAAGATATCCTTCTGCTCCTGGGAGATTTCCATCCGGTCAAATCGGTTTCGAAGATCCTCCCAAATGGCCTCCATGATCTGGATTTTTGTGTCAACCGGCAATGCTTTAACATCTTCCGCTGTCATGGGCCTACAATACCGCAGCACCAGAGCGCGCGCCATCTTCTTTTTCAGCGAATCCGCGATAGTGATGACACTTGGACAAAATATTTTCCAAATGAGCGGCAGAATTGCTAGATTGTTTTCATGCAGGTGACATTGACCAAAGAGTTGGAAAAGTTGGTGCATGAGAAGGTGCGCAGCGGGCGCTACGCAGATGCAAGCGACGTCGTGCGCGATGCGTTGCGGGTGCTGGAACATCGAGATGATTACGAATCGCCCGCCTTGGAGGCGGCGGTGCTGGAGGGGGTTCGCAGTCCTCATCGCCCCTACGGAAAAGACACGCTGGATCGAGTCCGCAAAGCCGCGCGAGCTTCAAAACGAAGCTCAAACTGTCGATTTCCGGGCGGGCGGAAGCCGACCTGACCAACCAATACCGCTGGTATATGGACAACGCGGGAGAATCCGTGGCTGAGCGATTCCTTGCGGCGTTTGATGCGACAGTGGCGCAGTTGGCACGAGTCCCGGAGTTGGGGCGTCTTCGCCGGTTTCGGGACGCCGAATTGGCGGGATTGCGCTCGATGGCTGTGGGCAGGCGCTTCAATGCGCACTTGATTTTTTATCGTTGCAGCGAAACGAGCGTTTCCATCGAGCGAGTGATGCACGGGGTGCGCGACCTGCCTCAGCGCTTGTTGGAAGCGCCGGAGGGATACCGATGAAAGCGGACAGCCTCTTACGCAAACGCCGTCCGTAGCCCCGCCCACTCCGTTGCAATGGGGCAAGTCTTCACTATTGACATTGAGATGCAGATTTGGCATGGTTATTGGCATCCCGAGACCGTTACGAATCGAATAACCGGGTGCGATTTACCATGTTACGAACCGTGGAAACCAGCGGCAGAACATTTTTCGCGATGGTGCCGACCGCCTGATGTTTGTTTCCACGCTGGGCGAAGCTTGCCAGAAAAGAGGCTGGCAGGTGCATGCTTATTGCCTGATGCGCAATCACTTCCATTTTGTCATCGAAACACCTTCGGCCAACCTGGTGGCCGGAATGATCCAGATGGAGGAGAGGCGGAGGGTGAAGCCTAGTCGTTTCTAATTGTCGCTGAACAGTTGGTTATTGCAATGACCGAACGTATGGAAAGTTTCTCGCAAAGATTTCTGCTTTCCGCTTTCCGCTTTCCAGAAACGGCTCTTGGGGGGAAAAAAAAGCCGTGGAGGAATGCCTCCACGGCGGTTGAAGAACTGAAATCGTTCGGAATTACTTCACGAATTGAGTAACATAGCCAAGTCCGCAGAGGGTCATGACGGGCAGAAGGGATGCGTGCCACCATCAGGCACCGCCGTAAGGTCGTAATCAGGAGTGCCGTTGTACAATTCTAGAGAATCTGTCACCGGTTACTATTTCCTGCTTTCTGCTTTCCCAATTTCTACTTTTCCGTAGTGATCGGGGTCCAAGAGTGGAGGGATGCGGCAAGGGCTTCTTCGACGGGGCGCATTTTGACGCCAGTGGCGAGAAGTTTTGAGACGTCGAGGACACAGTTGGATCGGGGGGTTTTGGCGGCAACCTGGTAGAATTCTTCGTCGTTCTTCCAGAATTCGAAGTGGCGATTGGGATGCAGAATCTTTTGTATGGCATCGACCACATGGCGGGTGGTAAGAAAACCGGGGTTGACGATGTTGTAGGTTCCGAAGGGAGCTCGGGTTCCCCAGAGGTCGAGGCAAGCACGGACGAAGTCGGCGCGATGGGAGATCGAGTTGACGTTGTCGTACACTTTGGAATAGCGGTGGATTTTGGTGAGATAGTTGCGCTTGTTGTCGAACTCGTCGAAGGGAATGCGCAGGCGCCAGACATAGTGTCCACCGAGTCCAGAGATAGCTTCTTCACCCAAGGCTTTTGTGCCGCTGTAGAAGCTGCACGGTTGCTGGCGGAAGGAGAAATTAGGGATGTCAGTTTCGGTGAAACCGTGAATTTTCTCGGGATGCTGGTCAACGAGAGAACGGATGTCCGGACGGGTAAGGTCTTTTTCGATCTGGATTCGACCATCCAATTCGACCTTGGCGCCGGCAAAAATGCAGCCGGACGAAACATGTCCCCACGGGATGCCAGCAGCGGCGCAGGCATGAGCGATGGTTTGCGGTAGAAGCGCGTTGCCCACCAAGGTGTCGGCCTGGGCAGTTTCACAGGCATCGACGTTCGGTTTACCGGTATAACCAGCGGCATTGATCAGAAAATCCGGGCGTTGACGCCGCAGATAGTCCAATAGAATGTCAAACCGGGTGTAATCGAGGTCTCTGCGAGCGAGTGGGATGAAGTCTTGATTGCGCTGGCGAAGTTCGCAGGCAAATGCCTGGCCAATGTATCCAGAAGCGCCGAGAAGGAGAAACATAAAAAAACATTTTACAGAAAGCAACGAAGTGAACGAAGACGGAGAAAGAAATCTCATCTCTCCTCGTTTCCTTCGTTACCTTCTGTAAAAATATTTCACAAAAAGTTATTGTTTAAAAAAGTCGTGAATGACTTCGGAGACGCGGATGATTTGGGCGTCGGTCAGCTCGGGGAAGATGGGGAGGCTGAGGCATTCGCGGGCCGCTTTTTCGGCGACGGGGAAGTCACCTTGTTTGTAGCCGAGGCTGGCGTAGCACTTTTGGAGGTGCAAGGGAACGGGGTAGTGCAAAGCACAGCCGACTTTGTTGGCTTCGAGGTACTTTTTGAGGTCATCACGGCGCGGGTGACGGACGACGTAGAGGTGGTAGCAGCTTTCGGCGCCTGCGGCTTCAATCGGGAGTTGCAGCGGGGTGTCGGCAATAAGTTCGTGGTAGCGATGAGCGACACGGCGGCGACCCTGTGTCCAAGCGTCGAGGTGTTTGAGTTTGATTCCGAGAACGCCGCCCTGAATGCCTTCCATGCGGTAATTGTAGCCGACTTCGTCGTGGTAATAGCGGACGGTGGAGCCGTGTTCGCGCAAGGATCGAGCGCGGGCGGCTTGGGCGGGGTCGTTCATGACGAGCGCACCGCCTTCGCCACATGCGCCAAGGTTCTTGCCGGGATAGAAGCTGAATCCGGCCATGAGACCGAAGGTGCCTGCGATCTTGCCGTGGTATTTCGCGCCGTGGGCTTGGGCGGCGTCTTCGATCAGGGGGATATTGTGTTTCTTACAAATCGCAAGCAGCGGGTCCATATCGCAGGGGTGGCCGTAGAGATGAACCGGCATGAGGGCTTTGGTGCGCGGGGTGATGGCTTGTTCGACGCGCTTGGGGTCGATGCAGCAGGTTTGGTCGTCGATATCAACATAAACCGGACGGGCACCGACGTAGGAAATGGCCCAGCTTGTGGCAACAAAGGTTTGGGGCGTGGTAATGACTTCATCGCCAGGACCGATGTCAAGAATGCGCAAAGCGATATGGAGCGCGGAGGTGCCGCTGTTAAACCCGACAGCGTGCTGTGTGCCGCAGAATCGGGCGAAGTCTTTCTCAAATTGCGCGACGTCAGGCCCGAGGCAGTAGGAGCAGTTGTCGAGGGTTTTGGCAATCACGGCATCGATTTCTTTGCGCAACGGACGCAATTGGGCCGCCAGGTCGAGGTAAGGAATTGGTGTTGTCATTTAAATGGGATTGTTCTTACAGAAGTTAACGAAGAAAACAAAGGAAAAACAGAAGGTTGAAAGCAAAAAATAGAAATTTCTGTTGGATGGTGGTTTAGAACATACCGCGCCGTAGCGCAGACAAGAATGTCCAATGCCACTAACTTTTCGCATTGGAAATCCTGAGGGTTTCTTGTGCGGCGGCGCGATCTCCCAAGAGTTCTTGAAAATCGCGATGGAATTTCCGCACGGCACGCGGTTCTGAAGGTCGGGGTTTA
>CAIUEN010000254.1 GCA_903898185.1 uncultured Verrucomicrobiales bacterium | reverse complement strand
GCTGCTTTTGACCCATGTTGTTTGACTCTCAGTTTTATCATTCGGATGCGTTTGCATCCCCTCTATTTATACATGTTTGACAAAAGTACAAGGCAAATTTTGCCTAGTATTTTTCAGAGAAATTTAAATGCGTCTGCCCTGAGCCAGTTCTTCTTTAATAATTTGCATTTAACGGATTTGGGATTACATTTCAAGTAGCAAATGCAAATGCGGTTTACTCTGAACAGAAAAGATTATTTATTAAGCGCCCGCTTGCCCATAATCACGGCGCTTAATTCAAATTGTGAGAAGCCCATGCTCACCAACCAACAAGCAGTCACACAAAACATATGAAAAATTCAATTCTAACCTTAATCACTATAGCCTCTGTTGCCGGAGGCATCGTCAACACCGAGGCCCAAGACCTCAAAGGCAAGAAGGCTCTCTTCATCAACTCTTATCATGAAGGCTATGTTTGGAGCGACCAAGAGGAGAAGTCTGCGCTCGCTGGGCTGGCAGCCGCCGGGGTTCAAACCAAGGTCTTTCGGATGGACACCTACCGTCAACGGTCGCCCGAACATCTGGCGAAAGTCTCCTTGGAGGCCAAGGCGCTGATCGAAGAATGGAAGCCCGATGTGGTGCTGGTGGCTGATGACCCTGTGATGAAAGGCATTTATGTGCCATTTTACAAAGGCAAAGACCTCCCCTTCGTGTCTTGCGGAGTTAATTGGGACGCGACGGCATACGGATTGCCCGACCCGAACGTCAAAAACTTTACCGCCATACTGGAGGTTTGCCCGGTCAAGGAGTTGCTGGCTGAGATGAACAAGCTCAAGCCCGGCAAGACGATCGGATTCCTCGCTTCGGACACGCCAACCCCCAAGAAAGACATGGAGCACTGCTCCAAGATTCTAGGCGTCAAAGTGGAGGCAGCCTTTGCCAAGGACTTCGCCGCTTGGAAACAGGGCTTCTTGGATCTCCAAGGAAAGGTTGATTTTCTGATCGTCGGCAGCTACGGAGGCATTGACGATTGGAACGAGGCCGAAGCTGTCAAGTTTGTCGAACAAAATGCCAAAATCGTCAGCGGCACTTGGCATGATTTCCTGAATGGTCTGGCCTTGGTATCGTTCAACAAACTCGGCTCAGAACACGGGGAATGGGTCGCCAATACAGCCATTCAAGTGCTGAAGGGCACATCGCCTTCCTCCATTCCATTCACCGCGAACAAGAAAGGCGATCTGGTCGTCAATGTTCGTATTGCCAAAAAAGTTGGCGTCACTCCGTCCTATGAAACCTTGCAGAACGCCAAGGTGATTGAATGAACAAGGCTTATTGACGCCTCAACTCACTCCTGTTCTGACCAACTATGAAACTCGGCCTGAAGAATAAAATCCTGCTGCCCACCCTGGCCATCATGTGCGTGGGCATTGTCGCCAGCGGCTTGGTGTCCTACTTCAACACCAGCAAAGCCATGGTTGGCCACGCGATGACGCAAACCCGTGCGCAGGCAGCCGACACAGTGGGTCAGATTCAGGACTGGGTTGGGAGTTTGGACACCTTGTTCAACCAAAGGATATTCCAGTCTGCCACCGATGATTCGTTTATGGGCAAGGCAGCCCGCAAGGCTGCCAACGCCGAACTGGAACGTATCCTCAAAGTTTATCCTTACCTCGAAACCATTAGCGTGGTCGATCTCAATGGCATTATTGTTGCTTCGTCCAATACCAATACAGTGGATCAAGCCAACGTCGCCGACCGACCTTGCTTTCAAGAGTCGATAAAAGGCAAGACATCCGTGTCGCAAATCATCCACAGCCAAGTCAACGGCAAGAAGTTGGTTGCCATTGCTATCCCCATTCGGGGTAACGACAGGGTTGTAGGCATTATGTTAGGGGATCTCAACTTGGAAAGCTTCAGCAAGAGATTCATCGACCAGATCAAGATATTCGATAGTGGCTATGTTTTCTTATGCGACCAAAACGGCATCATCATCACCCATCCCAATAAGAACAGAATCCTCAAGCTGGACATCAAACAATTCGACTGGGGCCAGCAGATGCTCAAAGGCACGGAAGGCTTGCTGCAATACACTTTCGAAGGAACTGACAAAGCGCTTGCCTACAAGAAGGACTCTGTTACCGGTTGGTATGTCGGAGCCTGCGTGCCGATGAGCGAAATCCAAGCCGCCCCTAGCAGAATCGGTTGGATCAATCTCATCATCGGGACCATCGCGCTGGCTTTGAACGCGCTGGTGATAATGCTTGTGTCTTATTCGATTTCCCACCAGATCCAGCGTACCGGCGAGATGCTGAAAGACATTTCCGAGGGCAACGGGGACCTGACCAAACGGCTCAAAATTGTCAGCAATGATGAAATCGGAGAAATGGCGAATTATTTCAATCAATTTATCGAGAAACTCCAAGGGATCATCGGACGTGTCGCCAGCAATGCGGATACTGTGGCCACTTCCGCTTCGGCGCTTTCCAATTCCTCGTCTCAAATTGCTACCAACACAACGGAAATGGCAGCCCAGGCGGGCACCGTTGCTGCGGCAACCGAGCAGGCCACAACGAATATAAATTCGATTTCTGCCGCGACGGAAACCATATCGAACTCCGCCACGGCGGTGGCCTCTGCTGTTGAAGAGTTGAGCTCAACGCTCACCGAAGTGGCTCGAACCGGTCGGAAGGAACTGGAGATCGCCGCTGAAGCGTCGGCGCATGTCCGTATCGGGAAAGAGACAATCGACAAGCTTGGCGCTGTGGCTCAGTCGATTGGGAAAGTTATTGAGGTAATCAACAGCATCACCAGTCAGACCAACCTCCTTGCCCTTAACGCCACCATTGAAGCAGCATCGGCTGGCGCTGCAGGAAAAGGGTTTGCGGTGGTTGCGAGCGAAGTCAAGGCGCTGGCAAAGCAGACCGCAGAGGCGACGGAGGAAATCGAGCAACAAATCGAAGATATTCAAGCCAATGCGAAGTCCGCTATGCGGGCGATCGAACAAATCGCCAGAGTTGTTGATGACGTCAATACCTTATCGCAATCCATCGTCGGCTCCATCCAGGAACAGAGCGCCACCGTCAGCGAAACCGCCAAAAATGTCACCGGTGTCAGCGCTGGGGTGCAGGAAGTCGCGCATAATGTGGCTGAATCCGCAAAAGGACTGAACGAAGTTTCGGAAAATATCAGCAGGGTCAATAATTCGGTTACCAACACATCGCGCGGAATTACGCAGGTGAAGATCAATGCGGATGAGCTTGCCAGGCTTTCTGAAAGCCTGAAGGGACTCGTCGGGCAATTTAAAATCTAGTATCAATTATGAAAACTTCCTGGTCTTAAAACTCCGCGACACTTCTGTTCTTTTCCCTTGTCGCACGGGGATGGTTCTCGCATGCTGGGCGCGATGGCTGAGCGAATAGTTTCTGATGTTTTGACCAAGCCGGACGCCGCGTTGGAGATGACGTTGCGTCCGTCTCTCTTTTCCGATTTCACCGGTCAGGCTAACACCAAGGAACGTTTGGAGATTGCGGTTCAAGCCGCCACGCTTCGCAAAGAACCGCTGGACCACCTGCTCCTGAGCGGTCCGCCGGGACTGGGTAAAACCACCCTGGCCAACATTCTCGCCAAGAGCATGGGCGCAAGCATGAAATGCACCAGCGGCCCCACTATTGAAAAAGCGGGCGACCTGGCGGGCCTCCTGACTAATCTGGAAGAGGGCGACGTGCTCTTTATCGACGAAATCCATCGCCTCCAAAAAACCATTGAGGAGTATCTCTACCCTGCAATGGAGGATTTCAAGCTCGATATCATCATCGACCAAGGCCCTAACGCGCGTAGCGTTCGCCTCAACCTGCCCCGGTTTACGCTGATCGGCGCCACAACACGCAGCGGCTTGCTGACCGCGCCCTTGCTGACGCGCTTTCCGATCCGCGAACGGCTGGATTACTACCTGGCTGAACAACTCCAAAAAATCGTCATTCGCTCGTCCAATCTACTGGCCATCGGCATTGAGGAGAGCGCCGCGATGGAGATTGCCCGCCGCAGTCGCGGCACTCCGCGCATTGCCAATAACGTGCTCCGGCGCGTGCGCGACTACGCCCAAGTGCGCGGTGATGGCCGGATCACACAGAAAATTGCCGAACAGTCTCTGGCAATGCTGGAAATCGACGAAAACGGCTTGGATGAGATGGATAAACGCATTTTGGAGGCAATTATCATGAAATTCGGAGGCGGGCCGGTGGGAATCTCTTCGCTGGCTGTAGCTGTGGGAGAGGAACCGGACACTCTGGAAGAAGTCTATGAGCCTTACCTGATCATGGAAGGTTACATCAATCGGACGCCTCAAGGCCGTGTGGCCACTGAGTTGAGTTTTAAGAAACTAGGTCTGAAGCCCGGCAGCAGCCAGGGAAAGCTGTTGTAAAGGGTCGTACCCTTTTAAAAAATGACAATTCGTCTGAATCCCTTTAACTTTCCGCGCTCGAATATCTATGCCCAAGCGCACTGACATCCACTCGGTTCTAATTGTAGGCGCCGGCCCGATCATCATCGGGCAGGCTTGCGAATTTGACTATTCCGGCACCCAGGCCTGCAAAGCCTTGCGCGAGGAAGGCTATCGCATCATTCTGGTCAATTCCAATCCGGCCACCATCATGACCGACCCGGAATTCGCCGACCGCACCTACATTGAGCCGATCACCCCCGAGTGCGTCGAGAAAATCATCGCCCGCGAGGTCGAGGAAATGAAGCGGATCAAAGCCAACGGAAAACTGGCGCTTCTCCCCACTCTTGGCGGCCAAACCGCCTTGAACATCGCCATGGCCTTGCACAAGCGCGGGACGCTCGAAAAATACGGAGTCGAAATGATTGGCGCCAATGCAGAGGCCATTCAGCGCGGCGAAGACCGCCAGGTATTCAAAGACTTGATGCTTTCCATCGGGCTAGACGTGCCGATCAGCGGGACAGCGCATACCTTGGAGGAATCCCGCGTCGTCGCCGACAAAATCGGACGGCTTCCGTTGATCATCCGCCCAGCGTTCACCTTGGGAGGAACCGGCGGCGGCATCGCTTACAACCGCGAGGAATTCGAAGTCATGGCCAAACGGGGCATCGAACTCTCCCCAGTCTCGGAAATCTTGATCGAGGAATCGCTTTTGGGATGGAAGGAATTCGAGATGGAAGTGATGCGCGACAAGGCAGACAACTGCGTCATCATCTGTTCGATCGAGAACTTCGATCCAATGGGGGTTCACACCGGCGACTCCATCACTGTCGCTCCGATTCAGACCCTTACCGACAAGGAGTACCAGATCATGCGCGACCAGAGTTTCGCCGTGATCCGGGCTGTTGGCGTGGAGACGGGGGGATCGAACATTCAGTTTGGCGTGAATCCCGACAATGGCCGCATGGTCATTATTGAAATGAACCCGCGCGTCTCCCGCTCGTCGGCGCTGGCCTCGAAGGCCACCGGGTTTCCCATTGCCAAAATCGCCGCCAAACTGGCTGTGGGCTATCTGCTGGACGAAATCAAGAACGACATCACGCGCGAAACGCCGGCAAGCTTCGAGCCGACCATTGATTACGTGGTCACCAAAGTGCCCCGGTTTGCGTTTGAAAAATTCCCGCAGGCCGATCCGACGCTGAACACCCAGATGAAATCGGTCGGCGAAGCGATGGCCATTGGCCGCACATTCAAGGAATCATTGCAAAAGGCGCTGCGCTCGTTGGAGATTGGACGCTCGGGACTGGGCGGCGATGGCAAGCCTTGGCGCGTCGGTTCGCAGGTCTATGGCGACCGCGACATCCTTCCGCGCGATGTCATTAGCAGCAAGCTTTCATCGCCCAACGCGGAGCGCATTTTCTTCATTCGCCACGCCTTGCGCGCCGGGTTGACCATCGAGAATATTTTCCAATTGACCAAAATTGACCGCTGGTTCCTCGCGCAGATCAAGGAACTCGTCGATTTTGAAGAGGAATTGGCTCAGTAGAACAGCGCGTCCCGCCTGTTCAAACTGTCGCAATCACAGCCCGCTCTGATTCCCCCAGAGCAGGCTGGAAGCACTGCTCTAGCCCGTAGAAAACCGGCCCGTTTCCAGCCTCAGAAGATTCCCACTTTTTGGAACCAAAGTTGAACATTTCTTGAACTATTGTTGGGGAAAGCATTTCCGCGTGGGAACGCCGGTCTGTGCATCGTAATTACCTCTC
>CAIUEN010000253.1 GCA_903898185.1 uncultured Verrucomicrobiales bacterium | reverse complement strand
GATCACTTTGACGATGTCTAAAGAAGGAATATTCAAGGACATAAAATTTAACTCCTCTTCCTATTCTACACCTTTTTGGCCAAATCGCTGGTACTTTTTTAAGTTCCAACTCCCTAAGGACCCTTTTTGAGTTTGGGATTGCGGTACTGGCGGGAGAAACAGCCTGGGCGCATGGGTCCCAGTTGAGCCAGTTGGCATTGAATAGCGGCAATGCGTTTGTGAATGGTATCGAGATCGTTTAAAACGTTCATATGTAGCATATGCATGCTATTTCATTGCAAAGAGCAAACAATAATTTCACTTTTGTTGGAATTATTGATTGGGCCAGTCTGGTCGTGTCTGGGCCTTAAGATCGGACGATAGGGGGATGAAGAATAGGTGTGTTGTCGCCAAAGTCAGATGGCCAATCCTACATCTGAAATTTTCGACAGCCGTCGCATCTAAAATACGCGCATTTGCTGGGTAGCAGCCCAACAACTGCCCGGAAAACACACTTTTTTTTCTCCAAAATGTCAGTTACGATTAAACATCGCATCATTCAAGGACGCTTCATCGGCAAGTCAGCCGTTGTGCCCACAACTCATTACCTCTCAGACTTCTTCTCTGGCACGGAATTGGCTACGCGGGGAAGGCGTTGACGATCTGAAATGAGCGAACAGGCTGGCGAGAAATCAGAGCAAGCCACACAGAAACGTTTGGATGAGGCGGTAAAGCGGGGGCAATTTGCCAAAAGCGCCGAAGTCCAAACCATCTTTGTGGTGATGTTTGCTTTGCTGGCGCTCAAATTCACCGGGCATGAAATGATGAACCACCTGGCGCAGGCGCATGTGACGATTCTCGGGCATTTGTCAGATATCCCTCTTTCCATCAACGTCTTGCAGGCTTATGCAATCAACGGGGTGGTGGTCTTTGCGGCGTGCGTTGGGCCGGTGGTGATCGCCACGATGATTGGAGGTTTGCTGGCGGGGGTGCTCCAGAATCGTTTCCAGACTTCATCCGAAGCGCTGGAGATGAAGTGGGAGCGATTGAACCCGGCTGAGGGTTTCCAGCGTCTCTTTTCGGTGCGCTCGGTGGTTCCGACGATTGTTGCGGTATTGAAATTGGGGCTGATCGGGACGCTTTCCTACTCTGAAATCAAACAGGTGCTGAGCGATCCGGTCTTCTACACGGCCATCGACCTGGCAAGAATTGCCGAGTTTCTGGCAGATGCTGCCTTCCGAATCACCCTTCGGGTCGGTGCGGTGCTCGGGGTTATTGCCGGAATCGACTATGCCTACCAGGTTTGGCGGACAAACCAGGACCTCATGATGACCAAGGACGAGGTTAAGGAGGAGATGAAGAATACCGAAGGCAATCCGCAGATCAAGGCGCGTCAGCGCAGGCGTCGCGCCACCAAGAGCCAGCGCCGCATGTTGCAGGATGTGCCCACGGCGGACGTGATCGTAACCAACCCCACACATTTGGCTGTGGCGCTCCGATATGATCGCAAAACGATGAAAGCGCCCAGGATCGTGGCCAAAGGAAGCCGACTGAACGCGCTGAAAATCCGAGAAATCGCAGCCAAACACCAAGTGCCGATTGTCGAGAACAAGCCTTTGGCACGCATGATGTTTAAGTATGGGAAGGTGGATGGCGAGATTCCTGCTCAGCTCTATTCGGCAGTGGCGGAAGTGCTGGCTTGGGTGTACCGGGTCAATCGCTATCGTTACTACGCCGAACAGAACCAAAACTAAAAAATGGCCGCCGCCAACGTCAAAGCGCAATCCAATCTTGGAAAGATTCTTGGCCAGGGTGATCTCTGGCTTGTAGCCGGCGTTTTTGGAACAGTTCTGCTTCTGGTTCTGCCGGTGCATCCGTTGCTGCTGGACCTGCTCCTGAGCATGAGCATCGGGATGGCGCTGCTGATCCTTCTGATCATCCTTTACGTTCAGGAACCGGCTGATTTCTCCGGGTTCCCATCGCTTCTGCTCTTCGTAACGCTCTTTCGACTGGCGCTCAACGTGGCGTCCACGCGACTGATCCTGCTGGACGGCTATGCCGGGCATATCATTGAGGCGTTTGGAAATTTCGTAGTGCGAGGCAATTACGTCGTTGGCATGGTGATCTTCTTCATCCTCGTGCTCATCAATTTCGTGGTCATCACCAAGGGCGCCGGGCGTATCGCGGAGGTGGCGGCGCGTTTTACATTGGACGCCATGCCAGGCAAACAAATGGCCATTGACGCTGAATTGAGCGCCGGTGTGATCAATGAGGCCGAAGCGCGCACCCGCAGACGAAAGGTCGAGCAGGAAGCTGATTTTTACGGCGCGATGGACGGCGCCAGCAAGTTCGTCCGCGGCGACGCCATCGCGGCGGTGCTCATTACGTTCATCAACGTGCTGGGCGGATTTGCCATTGGCATCATGCAGAAGAACATGAGCATCGGCGAGGCGCTGCAGCGTTACACGCTTCTGTCGATTGGCGATGGCTTGGTCTCGCAGGTTCCGGCGCTGGTGATTTCGATGGCCGCCGGCATGCTGGTGACTCGGGCGGCATCCAAGAGCAGCTTGGGCCAGGAATTGGCCACGCAGTTATTATCCTATCCTCGCGCCATTACAGTCCTTTCCGGCATGCTGGCAATCATGGCGCTTGTTCCTGGTCTCCCGACCTTGCCCTTTGCTGTGCTTGCGGTGGTTGCGGCGCTGGTTTCTCGCGGGCTTTCCAAGAGGACGCTGGGGATTGGCGGTTCGGCAGCCACCGCATCAAACAATGGCGCGCCAGCCAAACCCGGCGACCCAAAGCAGTCCGGCGCCGCCGCCGCGCCCGCCGCTCCTGAAAAGATCGAAACCCTGTTGAACGTCGAAACTTTGCAAATCGAGCTCGGTTACGCGCTGATCACCCTGGCGGATGTCCGAAAGGGCGGCGATTTAGTCGAGCGCATTACCGGCGTCCGTCGCACCTTTGCTCAGGAAATGGGGATGCTCGTGCCGCTGATCCGATTGCGTGACAACCTGCAAATGGGTGCCAACGAATATCGGTTCTTACTCAAAGGCCAACCCATCGCGCAAGGGAGCCTGATGCCCGGCTATTGGCTGGCGATGAACGCCACGAACAGTCGCGTTATTTTGAAAGGCATTCCAACCGTCGAGCCAGTCTTCCAGCTTCCGGCAACCTGGATCACCGAGATGGAACGTAAGAACGCCGAGGTCAATGGTTTTACAGTCGTGGACCCCTCGTCGGTACTGGTCACCCACCTGTCCGAGACGGTCAAACGACACTCGCACGAAATTCTCAGTCGGCAGGACGTTCAGATCCTGATGGACAACCTCAAACTGACGCATCCGACCGTGATCAACGAACTTGTTCCAGCGCTGCTGACTGTGGGCCAGGTGCAACGGGTCTTGCAGAACCTGCTGGCCGAGGGCATTTCCATCCGAAACCTGGCGGGCATTTTGGAAAAAGTGAGCGATCACGCGGCGGTGACCAAGAACCCTGACGAACTCTCCGAACACGCCCGGCGCGCTTTGGGAGCGCAACTTACCAAACCGTTTCAAGGTGATGGCAACATGGTTCGGGCCATCACGCTCGATCCAAGGCTTGAGCAGCAGATCGCTCAAGGCTTGCGCCAGACCGCGACCGATGTGGCCTTGATGCTTGATTCCCGGTTGGCGCGACACATCAGCGATACGTTATCAAAGCAAATCCAAGCGATGCTGGCGGCGGGCAATGCCCCGCTGGTCTTGTGCGCCCCGCAAATCCGTCTGGCCTTCCGCCGCTTTTTTGAGCCGACCTTCGCCGATTTGAATGTGCTGTCCTATTCGGAAATTCCGGCCCGCGTGGAGGTTCAGAGCGCAGGGATGATCCCGTCGCTCGAACATTAATAAAGCGCGTAACAATTCACTTGTTCTTCATCTGCGTTAATCTGCGTTATCTGCGGTTAAGAATTTATTAACCACAGATGAACGCAGATATTTTGAATCAAAGAGAAATTAGCGTCTCGCTGAC
This sequence comes from uncultured Verrucomicrobiales bacterium, assembly GCA_903898185.1. Lineage (GTDB taxonomy): Bacteria > Verrucomicrobiota > Verrucomicrobiia > Limisphaerales > Palsa-1400 > CAIUEN01. The sequence goes on along the minus strand of CAIUEN010000253.1, from coordinate 19,191 downwards.
GCTCGCCGGTGGGAGGGGCACAGGCAAGGATGCGTGTGCTACCGCCTGTCTTTCTGATCGACATTTTTGACCGCCCGGATGAGATTAGCCGCATGTCGATGCCTGCGGATTACCATATACATACACCGCTCTGCCGGCACGCCAAGGGCGAACCTCTGGAATATGCGGCGCGCGCTTTGGCGGTTGGTTTGAGCGAGATCGGGTTTTCTGACCATTCGCCGATGCGCGCAGAATTCGACAACTGGCGAATGCGCTTCGATCAGTTGGCCGAGTACGTGGAGAAGGTGCGTCGGGCGCAACGGGACTTTCCAAACTTGGTCATCCGATTGGGGTTGGAGGTCGATTACCTGCCCGGAGGCGAAGACTGGGTGCGGGAGCTGGCCCGGATGGTTCCGTGGGATTATTTCATCGGCTCGGTTCACTATGTGTCAGATTCGTTCGCGGTGGACGATCCCAAGGAACTCAGCAAGTGGAAAGAGCGCGATCCATTCGAGATTTGGGAGATGTATTTCGACCGGCTCACGATGGCGGCCGAGTCTCGGTTGTTTGACATCATCGGCCATCCAGATTTGCCGAAGAAGTTCAACATCTATCCAACCAAAGATTGTGGGCCGATGTTCGAGCGCTTCCTCGACTGCGCCAGCAAAACCGGGGTTGCGCTGGACGTGAACACGGCCGGGCTGCGCAAGGACTGCGCTGAGATTTACCCCAGCCCGAGGTTCCTTCAGTTGGCGGCCGCCCGCAGAGTGCCGATCAGCTTCGGATCGGACGCTCACGATCCGTCCGAGGTCGGGATGGACTTTGACCGTGCCGTAAGACTGGCGAGAGAGATGGGATACACCCATTACCACCGTTTCCAGGCTCGCAACCGATTGGAAACCAAGCTTTAGTGAATTAAAGTTCAATGACAACCGCGAACAAAATAACCATATCACGCATGCTGTTGGTGCCGGTATTTATCGTGCTGGCGCTCTATTATGTGGGAACCGATATTGAATGGTTCCGCTTTTGGTCGATCCTCTGTTTTGCGCTGATGGCGCTCGGAGACGGTTTGGACGGATACATCGCCCGACACTACAACCAATGCAGTGAATTGGGCACAGTGCTTGATCCGCTGGCGGACAAACTGTTGCTGATCTCGGCTGTTGTGCTCTTGAGCTTGGATTCGCATTCGCACTTTGTTCGAATTCCTCTTTGGCTGACAGGCATCATCCTGGGGCGTGACATGCTGCTGGTGATTGGAGTGGCTGTGCTCCATTACATGGCCGGCAAAGCCAGTGTGCGACCAAGGTTCTCCGGAAAATTGGCCACAGTCCTCCAAATGGCAACCGTTTTATGGATCCTTCTGCAATGGGATCCGGGCGCTTTGAGTTGGCTGGCAAGACTGACTGCGGTGTTTACAGGAATATCGGGTTTGTTTTATTTGATGGACTGGATCAAGCAATTGAGCGCTCATCCGTCCAGCGCGCCTTCTAAGATTTGAGGGGAAAAGGAACCACCATCGAAAACATGGAAACGAATATCCAATATCGAACAAGGAATGTCCAATAATGAAGTGAAAAAGCGTTCCAACACCGAGTTCAGTTCCAGATTTGATGGCTTCTCTACTTCATCATTGGAAATTCCTTGTTCGATATTGGATATTCGTTTCTTCCTTCCTTTTTCTCTCCATTCAGTACGGCTGATGGTTCCAAAAGGTGGGAAGGCCTTGAAGCGGAAACCTGTCCAGTTTTCTACGAGCTATTCTGAGGCTGGAATACTGGCTGTTTTTTACGGGCTAGTATAGCGTTTCATTGAAAAACACGCATTTGTTACAAGCTGTATTATATGATGGCTTATCAATGAAACGCTATACTAGATGCCACATCACACACGCCGCCCCAACGCTGCGTCAGTTTGTGCGTCAGAAAATTTGGCAGGTGTTTTTTCATGGTATTCCTTTAAAGAAACTTGTCAAATGCTTTGTTTTTCGTGCGGGCCTTGCAATTGAGCGCGGCACGGATTAGATAACACTTGGCTTTGGAATGGGACTACCCGTTCGGCAAAGGGCTACTGGGACTTCCCAGTGGCCCTTTGTTTTTTGGTGGGAAGAGGGTTCCGGCAAGAGGTTTGGTCTGACTTGCATCAGCTTACACGGCGCATCACAAACCACAACATGTGGTGGTTACAAAAGGCCAACAAGCGTCATGCGCATAGGCGTATTAAGTTATTTCAATCGCTTCAAAAGCTGGTCATATTCCGCATGCGTGCCGATCCAAAACCAGACGATTAAAGTTCCCCTCTGCCTGCCAAGCGCACGGTAATTTTGATTGATGCGAACCGACCAGACATCGGCGACGAGTTCTTTGAAATGGAACGATGGGTTGAAAGGCTCCTTCTGCCACAAGTGAAATTTTTCCCGGGCCAGTTCCTGGGTCGCCAAGGGCAAGGCGCGATGACAAATCCAGAAATTCTCGTGCGTCTTGGAAATCACGGAAGATCGTGAAGTTTTTCCTGCGCGATGTCCGCGTCCACATTGGACAGTAGAACGTCCAATTTCCCGGCGGCGATGTCGTATTTCATTTGTTCATCCCACTCGTCATCCTGCCATTGGTTCAAACAGCGGGCGACCTCGGCTCGCTCTTCGAGCGTCAGAGAGGGAATCGCCGCCTTGATTTCAGCAACCGTGCTCATGATGGAAAACTAAGCGCACTACGGTTAGGGGTCAACGCAAGACCACAGCAATTCTCAAGAAAACACGCCCCAAATCGACAAAAAACGTCAAGAGCGAGTCTTAATGAGAATTGCTGCGAAAACCGGCCATCGACTTTTTTCTGTCGTGTAAATTGCTTGTAAAGTATGGCACGTATGCCATTCTTTGAATGTATGAAGATCACGATGCATGTGGATGAAGCTTTGCTTGAGCGGGTCATGAAAGTCACCCGCGCAGATAACAAAACCCGCGCGGTGGACATTGCGCTTCGCGAGTTGTACCGCCGTCACGAGTTGATGCGCCTGGCGGAAGCCGGCCTTGGTCTCAGCGTCGATGATCTCCGCAAAGCCTGTGATTCAGCCTGCCTTTGACGGACGTGCTTATCGCCTGTTGTGCGCGGCGTGTTGGCGCTGCAGTGCTGACACTGGATCAGCATTTTTACCAAATTCCCGATTTGCATGTGATGGCCGAGTTTTGAACCTAATTTCCAATTTGAAATCCGCAATTTTCCATCCACAATTCATCCGCTCTGCCGTTTCTGAAAGCCAAGTGACCCTTGCGCGAATTCACGCACAGAGGCGATTTGCTTGCCAATTCAGAACTACACATTAACTTAAATCCATGAGCATCACTCTTGATCTCGACGAGCAGACCCTTGCCTGTCTGCCTTTGCAACCGGGCGAACGTGAACGGCACATGCAGATCGAACTTGCCTGCCGCTTTTACTCCAGCGGGTGGCTCTCTCTTGGACAAGCTTCCCGGATGGCCAAACTGGACCGCTACGCCTTTGGCATTGCACTGGCTGAGCGCGGCATACCGCGCCAATACAATATCGAAGACTTGGACACAGACCTCCATTATGCTGGCGGTCAGTAACACCTCTCCGCTTTCCAACTTGGCTGTGATCGGGCGGCTTGATTTGCTGCGCGAACAATTGGGCTCAGTAATCATCCCTCCCGGCGTGCGAACCGAACTCAGCCACCACCCACATTCTGAGGCTAGGAACGCCTTGGAACAGGCGATCGAAGACCGTTGGCTCACCGTCGTTGCTCTCAGTGCCGCTGTTTCCGCCGATCTCGCCTCAGCTTTGGACTGGGGCGAGGCGGAGGCTCTGGCTTTGGCCTTGGAGACAAAAGCGGACATCGTGATCCTTGATGAATCCGCCGCGCGGCTCAAAGCCCGCCAAATGGGGATCGCCCATACCGGTGTTCTTGGCGTGTTGCGACAGGCTCGCCAGACGAACCGGATTGCTTCCCTCAAAGTCGAAATCCTGCGCTTGCGTACGGAAGCACGCTTTTTCATCAATCCGGTTTTGGAAAAGAGGCTGCTCATTTCAGCAGGCGAGTGATGCTCGATATCGCGGTATCTGGATTTTGGTGGCTGCGAGTTGGGCAGTTTTCAATTCTTGCGGGCATCGCATCTGTGTGAAACACTGCCAGCCGTTATAGAGATGAAAGAAGAATCTGCCGACAGAACCGGAAATCACTTGGACATTCGCGCTTTGGTCAAGGAGCACGAAGGGCGCAATCACGAGCTTCATGCGGAGCATGTCAACCCGGCCAATGTCCGCACATTAAAGACGATTGGCTTTGACCGGTGCTACGTTCGCGCCGAAGGTCCCTACCTGTGGGACACCGAAGGCACCAAATACCTGGATATGCTTTCCGGCTACGGTGTATTCGGTTTGGGCCGCAATCACCCCGAGGTTCGGGCTGTGTTGGCAGACTTCCTGGACCTGAACTACCCGAGCCTGGTAAAAATGGAAGCGCCGCTCTTGTCGGGGCTTTTGGCGGGTGAGTTAAAAAAACGCATGCCCAACCAGCTTGATATGGTGTTCTTCACCAACTCTGGCGCTGAGTGTGTCGAGACTGCCATCAAGTACTCGCGGTGCGCGACCGGCAAGCCGGTGATCATCCATTGTAAAAAAGCGTTTCATGGACTTACCTATGGCTCGCTTTCGCTCAACGGCGACGAGAGTTTCAGGGAGGGGTTCGCGCCGTTTTTGACAGACTGCCGGATGGTTTTATTCAATGACTTGGAGGCATTGGAAATCGAATTGCGCAAGGGAGATGTGGCGGCATTTGTGGTCGAGCCTGTGCAGGGCAAAGGTGTCAATATACCAACGCCCGGATATCTGCTTGAGGCGGCGAGGTTGTGCCGAAAACATGGCGCGCTCTTCGTGGCGGATGAAATTCAATCGGGCATGGGAAGAACGGGCCGGTTCCTGGCCGTCGAGCATGACGGCGATGTGGACCCCGATATTGTGCTGTTGGCGAAGACTCTTTCCGGCGGCTTTGTGCCGGTGGGCGCTGTGCTGTGCAAAAAATGGATTCACGAAAAGGTATTTTCGAGCATGCAGCGTTCCGTGGTGCATAGCTCAACGTTTAGTCAGGGGAGTTTCGCGATGGCGGCGGGATTGGCCGCGTTGGACGTTCTGGATCGGCATAAACTGGTGGCGCGCGCCGGGCAATTAGGCGACATGATTGGCGAAGGCTTGAAAGCGATGATCCCGCGCTTTGAGTTTATGAAGGAAATTCGCTGGCGCGGTTTGATGATCGGAATTGAATTCGGTCCGCCGCGATCCCTCGGTTTAAAGACGGCTTGGGCGTTGATGCACAAGCTGGACAAGAGCCTTTTTCCTCAGGCGGCGATTATTCCGTTGATGGACAAGCATCACATCATCACGCAAGTCGCTGGCCACAATGTCGATGTGGTCAAACTGCTTCCAGCGCTGGTCATGAGCGATGATGATGTGCGGTGGTTCTTGAGCGCCTTTGAGGATGTGATGGTGCAAATGCACAAGTTTCCCGGTCCCGCCTGGGATGTGATTGCTGATATTGGGCGCATGATATTGACAAAACGGGCGCGGTGACTTGTAACCACACGTAACTGTTCTGGCCAGAGTGGGAAATTAGCGTCTCGCTGACGTCGGCAATTCTCAGCATGACTGGGATTGAATATCCAATATCGAACAAGGAATGTCCAATAATGAAGTGAAAAAGCGTTCCAACCAGAGCTTCCTGAATAATTGCTTTCTATTTATCCCAGCGCGACGTATCCGCGCCCAACTCCCCAATCAAGAATGCGAGCGCATCCGCTTTTTCAGCGATGCGTTCGCGCATGGATGAGCCTATGCCGTGCCCCGCTCCAGCGCTGGTGCGCAGTAGAATCGGGCGATGGGAAATGGTCGCAGCTTGAAGACACGCGGCCATCTTTCGCGAGTTCGATGGGTTGACCCGCCCGTCATTTTCACCCGTGGTCAATAGCACGGATGGGTAGGCTGTGCCATCTTTGACTCGATGGTAAGGCGAGTAGGCAAAGAGAGCTTCGAATTGTGCTTTGTCCTTCACGGAACCGAATTCGGTGACATTGAAGACGCCGTTAGGATCCGTCTCGACTCGCAGCATATCGTATATGCCGACGCCCGAGACCACGGCGCGAAAGAGGTCGGGCCGTTGTGTCAGCGCCGCGCCCACGAGCAGGCCCCCGTTGCTGCGGCCTTCGATGGCGAGCTTCTCGTTGCTGGTGTAGCGGTTATTGATCAGCCATTCAGCGCAGGCGATAAAATCATCAAACACGTTTTGTTTGAGCGTGAGATTGCCGGCTTTATGCCAAGCCTCGCCAAACTCGCCGCCTCCGCGCAGGTTGGCAATCGCCAGCACACCTCCGGCGTCGAGCCAGAGGCGGCGCGTGAAATCAAAACCCGGGACCAGGCTCACACCGTAGCCGCCATAACCGTATAGGACTGTGGGATTGTTGCCGTCGAGCTTGACGCCCTTGCGACGGATGATGTTCATGGGAACGCGCGTGCCGTCCTTGGACCGGGCCGTTTCGCGAATGACTTCGACATCGCTAAAATCAACTGGAGACGATCCGACCAGCGCGGTCGGAGCGGTCCGTTTTGTGGTCGGATTGAAAAGCAACCAGGCAAATGGCCGGGTGTAGCTGACATTCTTGAAAAGCAATTGGCCGTCGTTCAGAACGTCCATTTCGCCAACCGTCGAAACAGGCGGCAGAGGGACATCGGTTTTGTGGCGGCCCTTGAGGTCAAAGAACCGAACGCGCGATGGACCGCCGACCAAATCGTGGACAAACAGTCCGGTCGGCGAGGACGCGAATCCCTGGATGACCGCATCGCTTTCTTTGACAAAAAGGGCGGCGTTGGCTAATGCGGGGGCGTCGAGCGGCAGACGGAGGATTTTTCCCAGCGGAGCGTTTTGGCGCGAAAGAATGTAAAGCATGCCATCGCGGCCAAACGCCACGGCTTTAATGCCGTCTTCGAACTTGGTAATCTGCCGCCATTGGCCCGAAGGCGAGCGCAGCCAGTGGGCGAAGTCTCCGCCGTCTCCATTGGCGACAGAGGCCAGGATATGGCGTCCGTCCTCGCTCGAACTGAGGCCGATTTCCGCGATTCTCGGAAGTCCTTCGCTTAATTCGCAGGTGTCCTGCGAAACCGGCGCGCCGAGCTTGTGAAACCAGACTTGCTGGAAGAAATGCAGATCTTCCTCTGGCCGTTCTCCGGGATGTGGGTAACGGGTATAGAAAACGCCAGCGCCGTCAGCATTCCATGCCGCGCTGCCCCCGCCGGTTGGGTATTGAACGCGCGGGATTTCTTCGGCCAATTCCTTTCCGTTGGATGTGTCAAAAAAATGCAACGCTCCGTCTTCGCTGCCGTTGCGGGAAAGAGAGACGGCGACGCGCCTGCCATCCACCGAGGGAACATACCAATCAATGGCGGTAACCCCATTGGTGTCAAGTTTATTGGGATCAACCACTCGGACGCGGGAGTTCAAGTTGGTCACAGAAGAGAACGCAAGAAGCGAGGGCTGCTGCGCCGGCGGGCGAAGTCGCAGCATGAAAACTTTGTCGCCGCGAACGGTCATTCCTGAATAGGATGCTGAGGATTCTTCGTAGAGCTCCTGGAGTTCGGCGGCGAGCGCGTTGCGAATGGGTGATTTGTCGAGCCATGCGCGGGTGCGGGCGTTTTGGCGGGCAGTCCAATCATGAACGGCGGGGTCGGCGGCGTTCTCCAGCCATCGATACTCATCGATTACCTTGACCCCGTGGTATTCTTCAATGACCGGCTGGCGCGCTGTGGGCGCCTCCAACTGCGCGCCAGTAGAGTTCAGAATGAGCGGGCACAGCAGGGTGATGGAAATGAATAGCGCGGGGATTCGGGCTGCCAGTCCAATAGCGTTTGTATTGTTAGTGTCGCACATGATGCCAGTATAATCGCGCAGGCAGAAGAAGAACAAGCGATCAATCAAGACGCAGGCAATTGCTGGTCAAGCAATTCTCATTATGTGGGGTAGGCCTCTGGCCTGCCAGCACCTCGTTATCGAGGTGCAGTGATTAGTTGTGCTGACTGTTGCGGTGCCTCTGGCTCCGCAGGGAGTCGAAAACTCCGTGCGCGGGCTGATCAGCGTTTTTCCACTTCCTTGCTCATAATGAGAATTGCTGTTGCTGGTCAAGGATGACTTGCATTGGGAAAACAGCTCGCTTTAAGATACGCGCCGTCAGGGATTTTAAATCGGTTAGGGACGAGTTTGTTTTTGGCAACTGTTCAGGTCGGAGGCAGAAATGAGCGTCTCGCTGACGCTCGACGGAAAGAGGGGCACAGGCAAGGATGCCTATGCTACGTGAATAGTTATGTTTTTTGTATGCTGACATCTCACGAGTTATTTGGATTTATGTCCTCAGGGCTGGCGCTTCAGATTCTGGAGCACACCCACGAGGCGAATAAGGAATTGTATCGCGCAGCGTTGGCCTCGGTGGCTGAAATGCGCAAAGTGCGGCCCCTGTTCTTTGAGCGCGCCCCCCGAGCCCAGCGTCATGCCGAAATGGTGTCAGCGATGGGACGCCCCCGGCTTGAACTCACTGCCGCCAACCTCATTCGCGAATGGCTTATGAAAAAGAAAAACGCGATGCTGTGCGATTTTCTTGATGCGCTTGGCGTAGCGCACAAAGAGGGCGCCGCCGAAGAACTGCCTGCCGCCATGGATGACGCGAAATTGCGCGCCGCTGTGGACACACTCCTGGGCAAATACCCCGCCGAGGAAGTGGCGGTCTATCTCAACGCGTTCTATTCCATGAACGACGTCCGCTGGCCCAATTTGGAGATCATGCTCCAAAACGAGCCAAAACTTCAGTTCGGAGCTTAACGATGGTTGCGAGGATGCGCATGGATCATTTTGGCAGGTAGAATACCACAATATTCAGTGGAAGGTTCTTGCCTCCGCGCCCTCCGCGCCTCCGCGTGACAGCTTCTGAATGTCCCTGTTTTCGGTGGTAATTTCCGATTGCGAGTGTTCTTGCCCGGCAACGGCGATCTTGTTACATTAGGCCAAGAAAAATGATGAACTCAGAAGCGCGCAAATTTTCGAAGGAGGAGTTGGAAAGACTCCTTGCGCTTCTGAATGAGGAACTTGAAAAAGAAGGAATTACGGGAGAAATTTGCATTGTTGGAGGAGCAGCAATGGTTCTGGCATTTGGCAATAGACGAAGCACTCGCGATATAGACGCGCTCCTGATTCATCCGAGTAGAATTAGAAGTGCTGTGGCCAGGATAGCCCAAGAACACTCGCTTCCTGAGGATTGGCTAAACGATGGCGCAAAAGGATTTGCGTCTCAATTGCCAGTCGAGAGCAAGGATGTCCTTCATTTCAGTAATTTAAGAGTAATCACGCCGCCGGCGGATTACATTTTGGCCATGAAATGTGTGGCGGCCCGAGTCGGATTGGACGAGAACGACAAGGAAGATGCGAAGTTCCTGATTCGCCACCTCGGACTTTGCAATCGTGAACTGGTGCTGGAGACTGTGGCAAAATATTATCAGGCCCAGCGCATCCCAGCCAAAACTCAATACTTCATCGAGGAGATTTGGAATGAACTTTTCCCAAAGAGCCAAGACCGTTTTTGATATATCCAAACATGTTCTTCAAGGGGCTGACGCGGGCTACGAGGTGAAGGATTTTCTTCATGAATTCCAAGTTGGCAAGAGCATCCAGATGCTTGATCAACCGCCAATTAAATTAGAGGGAAAAGTTCACGACGGGATGCTATACGACGCATTTTTGCAGGCGCTCACGGTTTTTCTTGCCGCAAAGATAGACCAAGAGCCTCCAGCATGGACGCGTCCCGCCATTCAACTTTCCAATCCGTGGTTTGCCTCACCAGGGGCAGCAATCCGCAATTATCTGCTCATTAGCAGCCCGAGTCCTTTTCGAATGCGTAACATCTTCATCGACGAGGACTCGCTTTCCGTCGCGTGACTGCTTCTGAATATCCAATATCGAACAAGGCTTGCTGATGCCGCTTCACTTCATTTTTCGACATTCCTTGTTCGATGCTGTACCCCCTATGCTCAAATGACCTCTGCTGCGGAATGATTGGCTCTTGAATCCAAAGTCGCCCATTTCATTCCCCATTTCTCAGCCAGATTCGCAAGATACCAGTCTGTTGCGTCGAAACATCCAACAGATATGTCATGGAAACTCCTCAAGGGCTTTGCGCATGTCATCCAAAGTGACAACGCGATCTCCCTTCAGAATTGTATGCCCTCCCCGCCTGATCAATTGAACGGCTGGGCCGAACTCTTCTTTTACAACCATCCTTCGCAGCCTGATTTCATCTTCTCCTGTTTTGTCCACCTGGTAACGCTCGCCTTCTTTGACAAAACCGTTAAGATAAGCCCGGCATCGGCTTCCGATTCGAATTTCCGCAATCTGTTTCACCACTTGCTTCACTTGGGGAAAATCCCCCATCCCTGCACAGAAGTCAACTCCCTCGGAAGTGGGCGGAAATGAAATCCAGCAACTTCTCATTTTGGCAAGCAGGCAAGAATCCCCAATATTCAATGGATATTTCTGCCTCCGCGCCCTCCGCGCCTCCGCGTGAGAATATCCAATATCGAACAAGGAATTTCCAATAATGAAGTTAAGAAGCGGCGTGCCCAACCGCAAGCCTTGTTCGATATTGGACATTCGCATTAATGTTTCAGATCATCTTCCGCCGTCAGCCCCCAGCGTCGGCGGATTTTGCGCTCGATGAAACCAAAGAGCAGTTGATCCAGCAGCAGCCCAAAGACGATTGTGATCAGCATGATCCCGATGACTTGGGAGGCGTCGTTCAGCTCGCGTCCCATGTGAAGCAGGAAACCAAGGCCGATGCTTGACTTGATCAGTTCCGCTGAAACTGCGCCGTGCCACCCAAGAGTCCACCCGAGTTTGAGTCCGGTGACCATGCCCGGCAGCGCGGCCGGCACGATCACGCGCGGCACCATTGCCCACGAAGGGGTGCCAAGAGTGCGCGCAGCCCGCAGGTAAATGGGGGGGATGTTCAAAATGCCGTCCGAGGTCGCAATCGCAATGGCAGAGGTTGAACTCATGACAATCACAAAATAGATGCCGTTGTCGCTCAGGCCGAAAATCAGCAGTGAAACGGGAACCCATGCGGCGGTGGGCAGGGTCTGAAGCCCCAGGAAAAGCGACTTCAAACTTTGATTGACTACGCGGCTGGTGCCCATGGCCAGCCCGATGCACGAGCCAATGGCCACCGAAAGCGCAAACCCGGCCGCCATGCGCCTGAGGGTCGCTCCGATGCTGGGCCAAAGCATGTCGTTTTGCCCCAACTCGACCAAGCGGGTGCCCACTTGCAAGGGCGACGGAAACAGGTAGTCGGGGGCGATGCGCAACATGGCCAGCGCTTGCCACACCGCCAGCAGGAACAGGTAGAATCCAAGGACTACAATCAGGCCCTGCTTGGTTTGATGTTTCATGCGCGCGCCGGATTCTGGTTGTTTTGTTTGAGCCGATCCATCAATTGAGTGGCAAACCCGACCACCTTCGGATCGTTGAAATCGCGGGGGCGCGGCAGGTCGATGCTCAGCTTATGGGTGATCCGTCCCGGGCTGCCCGAAAACACGAACACCCGATCTCCCAAACAGGCTGCCTCCTGCATTTCATGAGTTACAAAGATGATCGTTTTGCGCGTGGCCAAATGGATGCGCTGCAACTCGGCGTAAAGCTCCAGCTTCACCATGGCGTCAAGCGCCAGAAACGGCTCGTCAATGAGCAGCACGCGCGGGTCCGGCGCCAGCGCGCGAGCCAGCGCCACGCGTTGTTTCATTCCGCCTGACAACTCATGAATGGCCGCCTTTTCGTATTTCTCGAGGTGCATCATCCGCAGCAGGCTCCGGGCCTTTTCCTTGCGCAGAGTCGGATGGAACCAACGGCGCTTGAGACCGAAAACGACGTTGTCAATCACGTTCAACCACGGAAACAGCGCGTGATCCTGGAACATCATCAACCGGTCGCGCCCAGGTCGGGTCACCGGTTTTCCGTCCAGCAGGATTTGGCCCGCAGTGGGAGCGATAAAGCCGGCGATCAGGTTCAAGAGCGTCGATTTGCCGCAACCTGACGGCCCGACAAACACGACAAACTCGCCCTCGTTGATTTCCATGTTGACAGGCGAAAGCGCGGCGACAGGCCCCTTGATGGAGGTAATCTCGTAGCTCTTGGAAGCGCCGAGTACGACCAATTTCAGCGGCCCTTTGGACGCGCCGTTTGACTGGGGGATGTCACTGCTCATCACTGTCTATTTCGGTTTTGGGCCCGCAACCGGGGGTAGTGATTTCTCCTTCAGCACTTCGTTCAGGAGGCCCAGTTCGTAAATGCCGGTCAAATCAGGCTTGGCTGTAATGAAACGAATGGCATAAGCCGAATCGGCATCTTTGTAGAGCGAATCAACGGCGGGATCCCAAGTGAGTTCGACGCGCTGCATCGCCCGTTGGATGACAGCATCCGCCAGCGCCTTGCTGGTATCCTTGAGAATCTGGGCATTGAGGATCGGCAGGGCAGCCGGTTTATTTGAATTGATCCATTGCGTCACCTCGACATTGGCCCTGATCAATTTGCGAAGAGTTTCCGGGTATTTCTTCAAGAAATCACGAGTGACCACCAAGTGCGTGGTCACATAATGTCCGCCGGGCCACAGGTCTTTTTCCTCCAGTAAAATCCGACCTCCGCCGTCCAGTTCAAGCCGCGAGACCCACGGTTCGATGGTCCAGGCGGCGTCGATCTGTTTGGTTCTGAACAGGGTCAATTGATCGGCATTGGCCATCGCGATCAGATTGACTGTGCCGCCTTGAGCGGTAAATCGGTAACCCTTTTCACGCAGCCAGACGCGGGCTGCAATATCCTGTGTGTTGCCCAATTGCGGAGTGGCGACGGTCTTGCCGTTGAAATCCTTGTCAGTTTGGATTTCGGAGTCGGCCCGCACGACCAGCGCCGCCCCGCCGCAGGCTCCGCCCGAAACAATGACGAATTTTTCACCGTGCGATTTAAGAAACCCGTTGATGGCCGGGCCCGGGCCGACAAAGGTGGCATCAATCGCGCCAGAGAAAAGGGCTTCGATTGCCGATGGCCCCGCATTGAATGCGGTCCAGCGGATCGGCACGCCGGTCTTCGATTCAAAACAGCCTGTAGCCCGCGCGTAAAGCGCCTGCGCATGAGTGACATTTGGAAAAAAGCCCAGCCGGATTTCCGGGGCGTCTGCGGCAGACACCGACCAGACACAGAGAAAAATCACCCCAAACAACACACGGACAGGATTAACAGGATTTACAAGATTGGGCAGCGAATTTACCAAGGTTCTGAAAAACCTGTGAATTCTATCGAGATTTGTTTGCGGATTTAGCGCTTGGCGTTTCATGTGGATTCTTTTGGATGTTCCAAGCCTGTCCACGGGTCAAACACCGTGGCATGCCGGAAATCGGACGCATTGCGCGATACGATGACTGCGTTATGTTGGACAGCGATGGCGTCAAGCAGGCTGTCCCAAAGGGGCTGCGGATTGCGCTTCACAACAGGGGAATGTCGCAAGCGTCCCCAGATTCGAGCCGTCTCATCGTCCCAACTTAAAACCAAGGTCTGTTCCAGAATCCTGTCCAACAGTCCATTTAACCTGGTTCTTTGCGCCAAACTTGGATTCGCTTCAATCCCGTCCTGCAACTCAGCGACAACAACTGAAGGAATGGAAAAGTCAGAGCGCCTGACCCAAGCGTCCACATTGGCATCTGGCGCTGGCTTCCAAATCTCGGACACCACATTGGTATCGACAATAAAACGGCTCATTTGCGTGGGGCAATGATGATGGGAATTTCAGCCGCAAACGCACGCATCGCTTGATACCGCTTTTCAGGATCACACACCTTTTCCGGCACGATCTTGGCCACAACCTTACCGTGCTCCGAGATTTCGACGGTCTTGCGGCCATGAATAACCGGCCCCATGACTTTAGCCGTTCTCCGATGCAAATCTGTCATTGTTGCTTTCATGCCTCTAAGAATACGCGATTTGTGCCCATTCGCAAGACAGATAAATCATGCTGATAACTTGATGGACAATCAGACGCCGCGCGGCATAATGGGGTTCGGCGTTGTTCGCAAGCGCAACCGTTTGACATTGAGAGAACGGCCATGCTAGCTTGCAGCAACGCATCGCGGGTCAAAAGCGGCGATTTCCTCTATGGGGAGGGGTGTCACTTTTTCGCGCGGCATCAACCAGTATTACTGTTTATTGCAATGAGTGATTTAAGTGTGACGCCCCCCGGCGCCAGCCCGAATGTTAAGAAAATCTCGGAGGCTGTGATTCGCTTTGCCGGTAATTCCCAGGATGGCATTCAATCCCTTGGCGGCTTCCTGGCCCGCCTTGCCGGTCGTAGCGAGCAGGAGGTCATGACGTTCATGACCATTCCAGCCACCATTTCGGGCGGCCCATCCATTTTCCAAGTGCGCATTGCCTCTGGCGATGTGCTGACATCTGGCGACGATGCGGATGTGTTGCTCGCCTTTTACCAACACTCTTACGAGGCGCACATCGGCTCGCTCAAGAAGGGCGGGATCGTTGTTTACGATTCTGATCAGGTGCAGCCCAATCCTGAGTTGCAATCCAAATACCGCCATGTTGGCGTGCCAATCACTAATTTGACGGTCGAAGCGATCGGCGGCACATCGAAGGACAAGGGCAAGAACATGTACGCCTTGGGGCTTGTGGCCAAGATGTTCGACTTGAATGTGTCCAAGCTTGAGGCGTTGATCACCGAACGATTTGGCTCCAAAGAAGTTGTGTTGCGCAACTCGCTGCTCGCGTTTCACGCCGGCTATAGTTACTCGCTGGGCAATTTGATTGAGACGTTTCAGTTTGTTGAAGGTCACAACAAGGGGATGCAGCAGGTTGTGATGAATGGCAATGAAGCCCTGGCCTATGGCTTGATCGCGGCGGGCGTGCGTTTTGGCGCCGCTTATCCGATCACCCCTTGGACAGATGTGATGGAAATCATGCGCCGCGAACTCCCTAAATACGGCGGCGTTTTCGTCCAGTGCGAAGATGAAATCGCCTCGGTGTCGATGGCGCTCGGAGCCAGTTACGGCGGGCGGGTTGCGGTGACCGGTTCAAGCGGACCGGGCATTGCGCTCAAATCCGAAGCCATTAGCTGGGGTGTCATGGCCGAAATGCCGCTGGTAGTCATCGACGTCCAGCGCGGCGGACCGTCCACGGGCCTGCCCACTGCGGTCGAACAGTCAGATTTGAACATCGCCGTTTTCGGTGGTCATGGCGATTCCCCGCGCGTGGTTCTTGCCGCAACCAGCGTTGAGGATTGTTTCTACACTGCGATTGAAGCGGTGAATATCGCGCGCAAATACAGCGTGCCGGTGATCGTTTTGAGCGATCAGGCGCTCGCCACGCGCATTGAAGCTTTCGAGCATCCGAACCTCCAGAAAGTCTGCCAGGACATTTCGCCGCGGTTCGATCCAGTGTCCGAAGCCAAGCCCTACGACCTGAGCGCGCCGGATGGCGTTGCCAGGCATGTGCCCCCCGGCACTCCCATTTTGAACGGCAAATATCCGATTGCCACCGGGCTGGAGCACGACGAGATGGGACGCCCCGCCTCGCCCAAACTTCACGGACCGATGGTGGCCAAGCGCCGCAAGAAACTGCAACTCTTGGGGGCCGAACTGAAGGCCCCCGAGACCTACGCCGCCAAAGAAGGCGACATCCTGCTGGTCGGCTGGGGATCGACGCTTGGGCCGATTCGCGAAGCGGTTGACCGCGCCCGCGCCGACGGCGAAAGCGTCGCAGCTCTGCACCTGCGTCACATCTCTCCTCTTCCCAATGGGCTGGAAGAGATTTTCGCCCGTTTCAGCCATGTTATAACCGTGGAAATGAACGATGAAGGACTCTACGGTTACGGGCAATTGGCTGGTCTGCTTCGCAGCCGTTACTGCGATCCGAAGATTCGCAGCCTGAACAAGACCGATGGTCTGACATTCAAGGTCAAGGAAATCGTCGAACGCGTTGGCAAAGACGCCATTGCCGCGATGAAGAAATTTTAATTACGAACCGAAGCTGAGATCAACTTATGAGCGAGTCTGTTATTGAAACCCTCCCAGTGGCCTCCGCCGCTCCACGCAAGGTGACCCGAAAAGACCTCACCGGCGAGCACTCGACATGGTGCCCCGGCTGCGGTGATTTCTCCGTACTGGCTCTGTATTTGAAGCTCTTGGAAAAACGGCAGTTCCCGCAAGAATCGGTTGCCAACGTCGCCGGAATCGGCTGTTCGAGCCGCTTTCCCTATTTCGTGCAAACCAACGGCGTGCATTATATTCATGGCCGCGCTCTTCCGTTTGCCACCGGCATTTCGCTTACCCGCCCGGATCTGCATGTGTTCGTGTTTGGCGGCGACGGCGATGGCTTCTCGATTGGCGGCAACCACACCACGCATACCGCCCGCAAGAACGTCAATATGACCTATGTGGTCATGGACAACTGGGTTTACGGCCTGACCAAGAACCAAACTTCGCCCACCTCACCTCTGGGCTCGAAAACCAAGACGGATATCTGGGGCTCTGTTGACCAGCCGATCAACCCGATCAAACAGCTTCTTGCCGCAGGGGCCACGTTCATCGCCCGCACGAGCTCAACCAATCCCAATCACCTGCTCCAAATGATGGAAGCTGCTGTGGATCACGAAGGCTTTGGCGTGATCGAGTGCTTGAGCGAATGCGTGCATTTTAACCCCGGTTCGTTTGACGCCGCCAGTCCGCGCACCAACGGCAAGTTCGAACTGATTCCGGCCAGCCATGACGTGACCGACGAGGAAGCTGCCTATAAACTGGCAGCCGCCCCGTTTCCAGGCTATTTCGGGATTTTTTACAAATCATCCCGGCCAACCAAGAACAAGCTGGAGGCTGATATCATCACCGCGCAACAATCCAAAACGCAGGGCAAGCAAGATTGGGAAATCATGCAGGCAAGCTTTGGCAAAATGAAGTAAAGAAGATTTGTAACTTTTCAGCACAGGGAGAAATTAGCGTCTCGCTGACGCTCGCCGAAAAGGGAGTACAGGCAAGGATGCCTGTGCTACGAGGTAGGGCGAGGTGCGCCAGCCCAGCCAAGCGCTGCTCAAATGCCACTTCTCGAGCGCGGCGCAAAGCGGACGGTCAGATCGAAATCGATAATAACTGGCGCGAAGGCGCAATGAGGCCGGTGGCGCTGGGACGCAAGAACTGGTTGCACATCGGAAGTGAAAGCGCCGGCCCCAAAGTGGCGGCAATTATCTCGATCGTGGAAACCTGCCGTCGGCTGGACATCAACCTGAGAAACTACCTGGCGGACGTTCTTACCAAGCTTGGGCAATGGTCCGCCAACCGGGTGTCCGAACTGATACTCGTAGCGTGGAAAGCTACTAAAAACTCCTGACATTTCCAGAAGTCTGCCACAAGCGCCCCCGCTTCCCAGACGGGTTAGCAAGACGGATACGGTAGAGCAGCGCTTCCAGCCTGCTCGGGCGTCAGGGGCGGACTGCAATAACCGCAGCCTGAACAGGCGGGGACGCTCTGTTCTACTTTTGGCCGAAAACTCTTTCGAAACGGTGATTGATGTGTCGAAAATGGAATTCCACCGAACAGAGCTTCTCCAATTCGCCGGGTTCGAAGTGCTTGCTGACATCGGGGTCCGCCAGAAGCTGAGTTTTGAAATCCGCGCCGGTTTCTCCGGCGTGCTTGGCTTGCCAGGTTTTCATTGCGTTGCGCTGGCATAATTCGTAGGCGTCTTCGCGAGTTAGACCTTTGCGAATCAACGCCAGGAGAACAGTTTGCGAGTTCCACATCCCCATCGAGATATCCAGGTTGCGCTTCATGTTCTCCGGATAGATAATCAAGCCTTGGGTCAGTTTGGCCAGGAGTGTTAGCATGTAATCCAGCAACGTGCAGGAATCCGGGAAAATAATGCGTTCAACCGAGCTGTGGCTGATATCCCGCTCGTGCCAGAGAGCGACGTTTTCAAGGGCGGCGACCGCATTGCCGCGTAGTACACGGGCCAAGCCGGTCAGCCGTTCGCCGGTGATTGGGTTTCGTTTGTGGGGCATGGCGCTGGAACCCTTTTGGCCCTTGGCGAAATACTCCTCGGCTTCGAGAACCTCAGTGCGTTGGAGATGCCGAAACTCGGTCGCCCAGCGCTCAATGCTTGCGCCGACCAGCGCGAGCGTCGTGATAAACTCGGCGTGAATGTCGCGCTGGATCACCTGTGTGGCAATGGGCGCAGGACGCAGGCCCAATTGCTTGCAGACGTGGGTTTCGACCGACGGATCCAAGTGCGCGCTCGTGCCAACCGCGCCGGAAAGCTTGCCGACGGCGACAGTCTCTCGCGCTGTCTTGAGGCGCTCAAGAGCGCGTCCGAATTCGTCGTGCATCAACGCCATTTTCATCCCGAAAGTTGTCGGTTCGGCGTGGATGCCATGACTGCGTCCGATCATCGCGGTGAACTGGTGTTCGCGCGCCTTCTTTTCAATCACCTGAAGCAGAGCTTGGACATCGGCGATGAGAATATCGGCCGACTGAGTCATCTGGACAGCGAACGCCGTGTCAATGATGTCGCTGCTGGTCAGGCCGAAGTGCAGCCAGCGGCTGGCCGCCCCTCCGATGTTTTCGGCCACGTTCGTCGTGAACGCAATAACGTCGTGGTTGAGTGTCTTTTCCAATTCACGGCAGCGCTCGATTGTGAACGACGCTCCCGCCTTCATCCGGTCAAAATCAGTTTGAGGCACAATCCCTTCGGCCACGAGCGCTTCGGAGGCTATCAATTCGATCTGCAACCAAATCTCCAGCTTGCGCTGCTCGCTCCATATCTCCCGCATTTCCGGTCGTGAATAGCGTTGAATCATGGCAGGAATTTAAAGAACAGATCGGACGCTGTCCACACTTAACCTGGGCAGCGTTGAAGCGTTACGATTTTCAGACATCCATGAGCGGAGACAATCTGGCCAAAACCATGCGTCTGGTAACCTGCAAACGTTCACCCATTTTGATTATACTTTGAATGGGTAAGAATGTTACTTTTTGCGCCGGGACAATGAACGATCTTATCCGTTCAAAGTATAATTCTTCTTTAATCTGCGAAAATCTGTGCAATCTGCGGATAACTCTCCAATTACAGTGAGTT
>CAIUEN010000252.1 GCA_903898185.1 uncultured Verrucomicrobiales bacterium | reverse complement strand
GGTTCTGTTGCTGGGGATCAGCCTCCTTCAATATCTGGACGGGGTGCCCGACCGGCAATCGCTCGAACTGCTCCGGTACCATGCGGGGTGGAACTTTGCCTTGAACCGGCAGTTGGGCGACCCGGTATTCCACCCCACCAGCTTGGGCAATTTTCGCGACCGTCTCCAAGAGCACCAGCAGAGTGCCTTGGGTTTCACGACGATTTGGGACGGCTTGGAGGAAGCGGGTCTGGTCTCCCGGCAGAGTCGTCAGCGGCTGGACTCGACCCAGATGTTCGGACGGGTGGCTAAGATGAGCCGGCTGGACTGCGTCCGGGAGAGCTTGCGGCTGGCCCTCAAAGAATCGGCGGAAGGGCTCAGGGCGGAAACGCGCCCGCGCTTTTGGGTGGGGTTGTGGGAACGCTATGTCGAAAGCCAGGTGGACTACCGGGCCGGCGCTGAGACGCTGGCGCGCAAGTTGGCGGAGGCGGGCACCGATGCGTGGCAACTGCTGGAGTGGCTGGACCAGCCAGAGCAATCGTCGGTGGCGGTCGGGCCCCAGGCGAAGTTACTCCGGCGGGTTTTTGCCGAACAATTCGACGTGCGCGCCGGTCCAGCCGCACCGGCCTCCCAGGAGAAAGTCCTGGTGCCAGCCGGCGCTGGGCCAACGGCCTCGGAGGCGGTGGCAGGGACGGCCGCCGCGACACCCGTCCAACCCCAAGCCAATCCCGTCCCGCTTGCGAGCAGCAGTCCGATGAGCCCGCCCAAGCCAGAGGCAGAGTTGCCCAAGGTGGGAGCCACCCAACCCGCATTGGTGCCGGCTCAGGCAAGTTCCACCTCCGCCCCGAGCATCTCAACAGAGGGCCCGCCCACGGCCCGCCCAACCCAGAGTCAGCCAGCAGCCGATGGCGGGCAGGTCCAGCCCAAAGACAAGAAGCAACTGCCCTCGGATCGAGTGCAGAACCCGCACGAGCCGGAGGCGACTTATGCCGCCAAGGGCCGGGGCGACAAATGCAAGGAGCACGTCGGTTATAAGACCCAGGTGGCCGAGACGGTGTGTGAAGCGACTCTGGGGGCGGGCGAACCGACTCGGAATTTCCTGGCCGGGATCGTGACCCATCCGGCCTATGAGAGCGACGAGGCCGGCGCGGAAAAGATGGAGACCGAACAGGCGGCCATGGGCTTGGACAAACCTCCGGTGCAGTACGTAGATGGCGCCTACATCTCGGCCCAGAAGTTGGTGGAAGCGGCGGCGGCGGGGCGGGAGTTGATTGGCCCGGCGCCGGCGCCAGCCAACAACAACGATGGCCGTTTCACCACCCAAGCCTTTCAAGTCGAGGTGGAGCAGCGTCGAGCCACGTGTCCGGCTGGGCAGTCCAACAGCCAATGCAGCCGGCTGGAGGAGAAGGCCACCGGGAAAGTGGCTTATCGTTTTGAATGGGACACCGCCACTTGTGCCGCTTGTCCTTTGCGCGACCAGTGCATCAAGGCCGAGCACAAGCATCGCACGTTGGTGGTGGGGGAGCATCACACCGCGTTGCAGACCCGCAGACAGGAGCAGCACACCCAGGAGTTCAAGCAACGGATG
>CAIUEN010000251.1 GCA_903898185.1 uncultured Verrucomicrobiales bacterium | reverse complement strand
TTGGTGGCCTTTCTCCGAAAATCCGGCGTCGAGTTCGACGAGCGGTATTTGGATTGATGGCGCTGGTGCTGGCATCCCTTCGGAATGCCGTCGTGCGGGGCATCCGCTTCCGGTGGTATCGCTTCGCTCAACCACCGGCTACAGGCTTTCACGCCTCCGGCATGAGGTTTTGTCTGCATAAAATCGAAAGTCCGGTTACTTTCCGCTCACGCACCCGTCAGCAGGTTCCTCTGCCATTCCATGAGCACGCCCTTGAACTGTTCCCAGTCTTGGGCCAGCATCAAAAGAGTGGCGCGGCTGGCGATGAGGGTGGGGTCGATGCTTAGTTCCGCAGCCCGGAGATTGCGCCGCGTTTCCAATTGCTCGAACCGCTTGCGCTCGGCTTCAGACTGGCGGTGGGGTGAGGAATGCCGCTGTTCTGGAAATTCGCCAGGCGGCAGGGCCAGCGCGGTTGAGATGGCTTTTTCAATTCCCTCGCGGCGCCGACTTGAGTAATGCCGGGGCAATAGAGAATCGAATGTGTGGTGCTCGGCCGCCGCTGAGGCAATCTCTACCAGCGTCTCGTGTGACATCACAAAATAGGGCGGCTTATTGACCGCCTTGGATTCCAGTTCTCTCCAATGCCACAACTCGCGCAACGCGGCCAGCCCGGCACGGCCCAAGCGATGGGCGCCTTTGACGCGCCAAACCAAGTCCGGCTCAGGATTGGGCGCAACTGCGCACTGGGCAATCAGCCGATCACAACTCTCCCGATGCCACTCCAAACGGTTCAATTGGCGCAACTTATTTCGCAGGATATCCGCCAGCGGCTGAAGAAAGTGTGTGTCATTCCGCGCGTAGCTCTCCATTTTGGGAGTCAGCGGTCGCCTGGCCCAATCGGCTTTCTGCGACCCTTTCTCAAGCGTTACGCCCAAATAGTTGAGAACCAAGTTCATCAGCCCGAACTCGTGATCCCCGAGCAAACGGCTGGCAAGCATGGTGTCGAAGACGCAATTGGGAACAAACCCATGATTCTTGCGCATCAGGCGAAGATCATAATCGGCGCCATGCATGAGGATCTCGCGGCCCTTGAGCGCCGCCCACAATGGGCTCAGATTGATTTTGCTCAGTGGGTCCACCAATCGGTCCATGCCGGTAATGCTAATCTGCAACAGGCACAGCTTTTCCGGATACGCATGGAGGCTATCAGCCTCCGTATCCAGAGCCACCCACTCCGCGCCAAGAACGCGCGGCAAAAACTCTGCCAACTCCTGGTCGGTCGTGATCACAGTTTTAAATACGGCCACAAGGAAATCAAAAAAGACATATTTTTTCAATACTTTATGCGCAAAATGCGCGGGGTTTTTACATATTGACGCGTTCGCCCCTCGACTTGTAAACTAAACCCCGCGTCAGAAGCGCGCTGGTGCGTTTTCTGAATGAAATTTTTATGCCTGAAGGATACTGTGTTAAATGCAAAGCCAAGAAGGAAATTGCGAATGGGCTTGAGGAGACCATGAAGAATGGACGCAAAGCCATCAAAGGCAGGTGTCCCACTTGCGGTGTGGTCATGTTTAAAATCCTGGGCGGGAAAGCGGCCTCTGTAGCCGCCGCCTCGGCTGCCAACACCCCGTCCGCGATAACAGCAGACATTCCCAAGCAGGCAATTTGAACAAAAATTTATGGCACAACAGCTAGCCTACGTCATCATTACCCCGTATTCATTGCACAAATCACGAACGGGAGGAATTCTTGCTCGTTTGATTACTCGCACCGGACTCGACTTGGTGGGTGCGCGAATGTTTGCGCCCAGTGCCGAACTGGTGCGCGACTATTCGCAGTTGATTGTTTCGTCTGCGGATACTCAGGATCGTCACATCCAGGAACTCATCCGCGATTACATTCATCAAAACCTTGGACCTGATGGGCGAACTCAACGCCGCCGTCGTGTGATGATGCTGTTGTTTCGGGGAGAAGATGCAGTGCGCAAAATCCGCTCGGTGACCGGCAACATCAGTGCCGAACGCCGGGGAGGCGAGACTATTCGCGACACCTATGGAGATATCATTCTGGATGAAAAGGGCTCGGTGAGATATTTCGAACCGGCCGTTCTGGCCGCGCCAACCGCCGAAGAAGTGGAGGTTAAACTCAAGCTTTGGGCTCGTTATTCGGATGCGGATGGCGGAGTGGTTGAGGGAACCGTTCCGTTTGGCGCCGATGAAAAAACGCAACGCACCCTGGTTCTGATCAAGCCCGAGAATTTTCGTTTCCCGACCGGGCGCCCCGGCAACGTCATTGATTTCCTGTCGCGCACAAACCTTTTTATCGTAGGGATCAAAGTCCACCAAATGAGCGTGGCCCAAGCGATGGAGTTCTACGGACCGGTTCGCGAAGTCCTGCGCGTCAAATTCAAGGATTCGGTGGCTGTGCGCGCCAAGGCGCTCCTGGAAAAGGAATTTAACATTAAGATTCCGGCGGCGGAAGAGAAGCAGTTGGGCGAATCCCTCGGCCCCATCTCCGGCGACGCTCAGTTTGAAAACATAGTGAAATACATGTCCGGCCGCGCCCCGTCCGAGTGTGATCCCGCTTCGCTCACCCAACCCGGAAGCGAGAAATGCATCGCCTTGGTCTATCAAGGGGTGGAAGCCATCCGCAAAATCCGCGAGGTGCTTGGGCCGACAGATCCCTCAAAAGCGCCTCCCGGTTCGATCCGGCGCGAGTTTGGCCAAAGCATCACCGTCAACGCCGCGCATGCCAGCGACTCGGAAGAAAACGCCGTTCGTGAGATGAACATCATCAACATCGGAGAAAACAATTTCCGACGGATCATAAACGAATTCTATCAGGGGTGATTTTACGATGAATGTTCGCGTTCGTTTTGCGCCAAGTCCAACTGGGTTCCTCCATATTGGAGGCGCCCGGACCGCGCTTTTCAATTGGCTCTACGCCCGGCATACGGGCGGCACCTTTGTATTGAGAGTTGAGGACACCGACGTTGCTCGCAATACTCAGCAGGCAACCGATATCATCCTCGACGGTCTCCGCTGGCTGGGCTTGGATTGGGATGAAGGCCCGGTGACCAGCGATCCAAAGGGTCCCAGCAAAGGCGATTGTGGCCCCTATTACCAGTCGCAACGCAAAGAGTTTTACGCCCGCCACGTTCGCGAGTTGATCGACAAAGGGTGCGCCTATTCATCTGAGGGCGCGATCAAGTTTCGCATGCAGCGCGAGGCGGTGATTATTTCGGACTTGGTGGTTGGCGAGGTGCGACGCGAACTGACCGACCGCGAGCAAGTGGACCCCGATTTTGTGATTGTGCGCTCGGATGGCGAGCCAGTGTTTCATTTGGTCAACGTGCTTGATGACATGGATATGAAGATTACGCACGTCATTCGCGGTGAGGATCATTTGTCCAACACGGCCAAGCACATTGCGCTGTTCAAGGCATTTGGCGTCGAACCGCCCCAATATGCGCACATCCCGCTGATTCTGAACCCGGACGGCACCAAGATGAGCAAGCGAGATCAAGGAGCGTCGCTGCAATCCTACATTGACGATGGCTATGCTCCCGATGCGGTCATCAATTACCTCTGTCTGCTCGGCTGGTCTCCGAAGGAAAATCGTGAGAAGCTTCCGATCCAGGAGATCATTCAACTGTTCGACCTGCCGCAAGTTCTACGACACAATGCCCGGTTCGACATCGACAAATTGCATTGGCTCGACGGCGAGTATATCCGCGAGATGTGCGCCGAGCGATTCCGCGACTTGGGAGTTCAGGCGCTTGCGCGCGCCGGCTTCAACATCGGCAATTACTCTCCCGAATACATCACCGCAGCAATGGCAACCTGCAACGGGAAGATCAAACGTTTCGGTGACCTTGCCGCTTACGGAGGATTCTATTTTACCGAGGAAGTGAAACTTGACTCGGCGGTTATCGCCACTGATTTCACCCCCGAAAGCAAAGCGCGTCTGGCGGTTCTGCGCAATGCCTACGCGCAACTGGCCGATTTCACGGCCCCGCTCCTTGAGACAACACTCAAATCCGTCGCAAAAGAGCAACTCAAAATCAAACCCGGCCTGCTAATCCATCCCACGCGGATGGCCTTGACCGGCAGCACCGTCGGCCCAAGCCTCTATCACCTGATCGAGATCCTTGGCAAAGGGCGCACTCTGAAACGCCTTGATGTGGCCCTAACGTAGAACAGGCATCCTTGCCTGTTCGGGGCAGGGGGAAGACAGGATTGACAGGATTTTGAACAACCCGGCAAACGCTCTTTCATCACCCTTCTTGAGACCTCACCATTGCCTAATGAACAATCGACGATCAACCAAGTCAAAATCGAGCAAGGAAAAAGATCCCTACCTTCTGAAGATTCATAGAATCTGGCCGTCCATCTTGGTGGCGTATGACGATTTCAAGGATAAGAAACCCATCGTTGAATACCGACTTCCGCGAAAAATCGTTTGTGTCTATCCAGCACTGGATTACATCAACGACCTGACTGAACGTACCAGAGAGCAAACGCGGCTAATCTACAAGAAGGCCGTCGCTAATGGCCAATTTATGGTTTTTGTCCATGACGCCGACAATCGGGTTCTAAGGTCTTATGTGTTTTACGTCGAAGAACCCGTGAGGAGTAATCCCTAATTCTCCTTCTGACCTGCCAGTTAAATTGAAAGCTGCCGCTCCTGGTTCTTGCGCCAGGAGAGGCAGTAATCAGCGACCTGTCACTTTTTCTTGCTGGTGACTTGGTTGGCAGCGGCCTGTTTGTTCTTCTCTGCAGCGCTGTCGGCTTTGGTCTGTTTCTGTGAGTTTTTCTTCTGTGTGGACTTCGGGGATTTATCGCTCATAATTTTTATTTTTTTATTCTGCGTATTATCACCTGCGGCATGTTATTTATTTCCGAAGGATTCACCACTTTATTTACGGAAACGGTTATTGTAAAGAAAGAATTTTTTACCTTTCTGTTTGGTTGAGAACGGTGATAATTAACCTGAGCCACGCAGTGGCCCGTTATGGAAGAAAAAATTTTAAAGCTGCTTGGTCGAGCCGATTATCGTCCCTCAAATGTTCCCGAACTGCTTCGGCGGCTGGGATTAAGCGCCAATCAACAACAGGAATTACAGAAGGTACTTCGCGTCCTCGAAACCAACGGACAGATTGTTCGCACCAAGGGAAATCGTTATATCCAGTCGCGTGAGGCCGACCTCGTTCCAGGCGTGATTCGGATGAACCGCCAGGGAAAAGGCTTTCTCCAACCCGAGGAACCCGGCATCCAAGAGATTGTTGTCCCGGAAAACGCGACGTCCACAGCATTGCATGGCGACCGCGTGCTGGTGCGCCGCGATGTCAAACCCGGAGTGAGCCAGCAGCCAGGAGAGTGTACAGGCTCGGTGGTTCGCATCCTTGAACGCAAGCGCGCGCAGATTGTCGGCACACTCCAGACCAGCAAACAGTTCCTTTACGTTATTCCGGACGATCCCCGGATTCCTCACGATATTTATGTTTCATCCCCTCGCGACCTGGGGCGGCCAGCAAACTTGGGAGACAAGGTGGTCGTGGAGTTGCACCATTGGGAATCGCGTCACACCAATCCGGAAGGGGAAATCATCGAGATTCTTGGGCCGCCCGACGAAGAAGGCGTGGACATGTTGTCAGTCCTGCGCCACTACGACCTGCCCCTGCATTTTCCAAAAGCAGCGCTGGCTGAAGCCAACTCGATTGCCAGCGCCCAGCGCGAACCCTCAGCGCAAGAGTTGGCCGACCGCGTTGATTGCCGCGAACATCTCGTTGTGACCATTGACCCAGACGACGCCAAGGATTTCGATGACGCCATCTGCCTGCAACGCGCCGGTGAACACTGGAAACTTTGGGTTCATATTGCCGATGTCTCCCACTACGTCAAACCGGGTAATGCCTTGGATGAAGAGGCGCGTAAGCGCGGCAATTCCACCTACCTGGTTGATCGCGTCATCCCCATGCTCCCCGAGGCGCTGAGCAACGAGCTTTGCTCTCTCAAGCCGGACGTGGACCGCCTGACCAAATGCGTTGAGTTTCTGCTGTCAAAAGAAGGTGTCGTCCTGCAAACGAAGTTCTACCCAGCCGTTATTCGCTCCAAGCGCCGCTTCAGTTACAAGGAGGCCCTTGCGATTCTTCAGCAGCCGACGGCAGATCCCATCGGACAAATGCTGCGGCACGCGAATGAGTTGGCCCAGCGGATTCGCCGGGCTCGTTTCAAAGCCGGCTCGCTCGACCTGGATTTTCCGGAAACCAAAATCCGCCTCGACGCCCAAGGTCGAGTTCTGCTCGTTGAACGAATGGAAAATGATATTTCTCACCAACTGATCGAGGAATACATGCTTCTGGCCAACGAGGCCGTTGCCACCCGCCTCATGAGCCTGCGGCGGACGGCACCCTACCGGGTTCACGAAGCGCCCAAGGAGAGCCGCCTGCGGGAATATCGCGAAGAAATTCTCAGTCACCACATTCCCTGTGGCAACCTCAGCCACCGGCCTGAAGTGCAGAAACTATTGCATCGACTCAACTTGCTGCCCATCGGACCCGCCCTTAAAATCGGATTCCTCAAATCGCTCATGAGAGCTCGTTACGCTCTTGAACCGCTGGGGCATTATGGGCTCAATAAAGCCAAATACACGCATTTCACCTCGCCGATCCGTCGCTATGCCGATTTGGCCGTCCATCGAGCTTTGTTCGACAAGGTTCAAGCTTCCCGTGAGACGCTCATAAAAACTGCCGTTCACATCTCCGAAACCGAGCGCAATTCCGCCGATGCTGAGCGGGACAGCAAAGATGTCAAGATGTTCGCATTCCTGAAAGCTCAGATCAAGACCGGCCAGCTTCAACGCTATTCCGCGCTGGTCACCGACCTGCGCAATTTTGGTTTCTTTGTCGATGTGACTGATCTTGGCATGACGGGCTTGGTGCATCTTTCATCCGTGGAGGACGATTTTTTTGTTTTTGAACCGGCGCGCAATCATCTTATCGGACGCCGCAGCCGCCGTATCATCAAATTGGGCGACAAAGTAACGGTACAGATTTACAAAGTGGATACGTTCAAGAAGCAGGCAGATTTCCAACTGGTCAAAACCACCAAGACTGTGCCCACTGCGACCATCCCCCGTCGTGCAGCCCGACCATTGCGGCAAGTGACTCGCCGAGACCGGAAGTGACTTCGACCTCGATCTGACTTGTGGGGCAGACCTCCGGTCTGCCGGTTCCAGGAGCCTCTGGCTCCGTGGCACCACCCTATTAATCATTCTCTTTCTTCAATGATGATTCTGGAAAGGTCAATAGAGGAAGTCGGCCCATTTGATGGCATTTCCCCAAGGAGTCTGTCCAGCCCCTCAAGGATGTTCTTTTTCCCGGCGTCGATGCGTTTGAGTTCAAAAACCTTTCCACCACGCTTTGAAATGGTCACCGATTCGCCCGGTGAAAGCGATTCTTCCGGGATTTCATGGCGAAGTTGCCGTGCGCTAATATGCTTTTGCATAATGCTAACATACCATGTCTAACAATGCTCAACAACAAGCGCGAAGCCA
Source organism: uncultured Verrucomicrobiales bacterium (assembly GCA_903898185.1). GTDB lineage: Bacteria > Verrucomicrobiota > Verrucomicrobiia > Limisphaerales > Palsa-1400 > CAIUEN01. The sequence goes on along the minus strand of CAIUEN010000251.1, from coordinate 170 downwards.
GCAATTCCAGCAATTCTCATTTTGAGCAAGGAAGGGGAAAAACGCGGGTCTGCCTGCGCACGAAGTTTTCGACTCCCTGCGGAGCCAGAGGCACCGCAACTGGCAGACCAGAGGTCTGCCCCACATAATGAGAATTGCTGATCCGCAACAGTGCATCCAGCGCATTTGGA
>CAIUEN010000250.1 GCA_903898185.1 uncultured Verrucomicrobiales bacterium | reverse complement strand
TGCCAAGGGTGAGTTGCTGAACGTGGATGAAGATTACAATGGCCTAAACTACAACACGATCAAGTACCCGATCGTGCAGAGATGTAAAACCCAGCTGGCGGGTTACACCATAGACATAACCGAGCGCAAGCGGGCGGAGGAGGCGCTGCTCGAAAGCCGTGAGTTGTTCTCGCTGTTTATGCGTCACTCTCCCATCTACGCCTTCATTAAGGAGGTGACCCCCACCGATAGCTGTATAATTCAAGTCAGTGACAATTTTAAACAAATCACCGGGATCTCGGCTTTGGATATGCAGGGCAAGACCATGTCAGAGATGTTTCCGTCCGAAGTTGCCGCAAAGATGATCGCTGACGACTTCGAGATCGTTGCCAAGGGTAATGTGATGAAAGTGGATGAAGCTTATAATGGACGCAACTACACCACGATCAAGTACCCGGCTGTACTGAGGGGTAAAACCCTGCTGGCGGGTTACACTATCGACATCACTGAGAGCAAGCGGGCCGAGGAGGCGAAGGAAAAACTAGAATTCCAAAACCGCCAACTCCATAAATCTGAAAGTCTGGGCCGAATGGCCGGGGCCATTGCCCACCACTTCAATAACCAACTCCATGTGGTGCTGATGAACCTGCAGATGGCCATGCAAACGCTGCCCCAAAATGCGGAGCCTGTTGAGAACTTGATCGAAGCTATGAAATCGGCCCGCAAGGCAGCGGACGTGAGCACGCTGATGCTGACCTACCTCGGGCAAACCGCTGCCAAGCATGAACCTCTGTATCTTTGCGACGCTTGCCAACGCCACCTGCCCATGCTGCGCACTGTTATGCCGCAAAGCGTGGTGTTGGAAACTGATCTGCCATCACCAAGCCCGGTCGTCAACGCTAATGCAAACCAGATCCAACAGATTCTGACCAACCTGATCACCAATGCTTGGGAGGCTATGGGTGAAACACGAGGTGTCATTCGCCTGACCGTCAAGACTGTTCCCTCATCAGAGATTCCCACAGTAAACCGTTTCCCCATTGACTGCCAAGTGCAAGATCAGCCCTATGCTTGTTTGGAAGTGGCCGACACGGGCTGTGGAATCGCAGACAAAGATATTGAAAAAGTGTTTGACCCGTTTTTCTCCACTAAATTCGCGGGACGAGGTCTTGGCCTATCTGTGGTTCTGGGAATTGTTCGGGCACACGATGGGTGCGTAACAGTGGAAAGCAGACCAGGCAAGGGGAGCGTTTTTCGTGTCTTCTTACCGCTGTCGTCCGAAGCCATTTCCCAGAAATCAGCCATTGTCGCCCAAGGCCCGAACGCAGCAGGAGGGGGCACTGTGCTGGTGGTCGATGACGAGCCCCCTTTGCGTAAAGCGGTCTTGCTTGCGCTCAAGCGATCTGGGTTTACGGTGCTTGAAGCAAAAGATGGAGTTGAAGGCGTGGAAGTATTTCAGCAGCACCGTGACGAGATCGGTTGCGTTTTGTGCGACATGACCATGCCCGGCATGAATGGGTGGGAGACATTGACGGCCTTGCGCAAGCTTGTGCCCGACATTCCGGTGATTCTGGCCAGTGGCTACAGCAGGGAGCAAGTGATGGCTGGGGACCATCCCGAACTGCCCCAAGCGTTCTTGAGCAAACCTTATGAGTTGGCGAATCTCAAGGATACGATTGTTCGACTTATGAGGAAACCAGACCAGACAGTGAAAAAGACTTGAGCTTGAGGCTCAGATAAATTGCCCCCGCATCTGCTCGCTTAAATCAAGCCATCTGCGAATCCCCGCTTGTATCCAATTAGAGACAAAAGCGTAATGATTCAAGCGCTCATCCGTCCATCTAGAGAGGGAATCACGGCTGATTCAGGATAGCCCTGTTCAACCATGCCAATCAGAATGATTCCTTAGAAAAAATGGACATTTGCCATTCAATCTGCTTTTCTTTTCGGCATGGCAAATCCGTTTCGTATGCCCGATGCTGATGAGCAGACCATTCTCAATGAACTGGAAGTGCTTCCGATTTCCTCCGAGGAACAACCACGGTGGGAACAAGAGGTCAGCAAGCATCATTATCTCAAGAATGCGACCTTGGTCGAAGAGCACTTGCGTTACAAGGTTACTTTTCGCGGCCAGTGGCTTGCGTGCTTGGGTTGGAGCGCTCCAGCTCGTCACATCAAGGCACATGACCAGTGGGGCGGGTGGTCGGCCGCGCAAATGGTCTGTCGTCGCGAGGAAAAGTAATTGTCGTTGTACAAAAAACGCCTTCGCTTGCCATCCGATGACACCCAACCTCCGTTTTTGGGCCGCCCAACTCAAAGTTCTTATTCCTGAGATCAATCCCCCTCCGCTCCTATATCAATCTTGAATCAGCCGTGTTCTGCTCATCGGCAAGAACCACCAGCGTGAGCACCGGCTTGCCGAAGCGGTCTTCGACCCGGTGATGGTATTGATAGACGCGCTGGGGGATGGTTCCGTCCACCTGGGTTTGGATCTCCACATGGATCAATATCCACTCCTCCCGTCCGTCGAGCAGCACGACCCTGACCAGCTTATCCACACGCTGCTTGCCCAGTGGGCGTCGCGAACGACTTCCTGGAGTTCCTTGTCCAGGAACGCATAGCCTTTGGACCAGTCGATCTGGCGATGAACCTCTGGAAAGCAGAATAGTACCGTAATTCGTAAGTTCGTGAGTCGGATTGACGCTTCTTTTACCCAGTAAAATCGACCAATTCATCGATCACGAACTTGCGACTTACTGTAATAGGAGGAAGGGGTTGAAATAGCGTTCGAGAATTTCCTTCCAAGCGCCGTCAAAGTCGATGGTTAAGGTTGAAGTCATGCCTTGATGGGCAAATTGTGAGTGGTTTGAGGCAAATGGCCAGCAATTAGTGGGGAAAATGTTTTATGCAAACTCGTCGTTGGTGAATAAAATCGTACAAAAAAGTTTCCTTCATGGACGCAGGAATCAAAATCAAAGATGTGGTTGTGGGAACTGGGGAAATTGCGCAACGCGACAAGATTGTTGTCTTACATGCGCGCGCGTTGCTGTGCCGCGGCGACGAGGTGTGGGAAAGTAATTGAATCGGCGAGGGGTAAGCTTGAAGGCGACCCTACTTTTTCGTCGTTTCGGGAGACTCTGGCGTGATTATCGAGAGTTTCGGGAAATAGGTTCGGTAGCGCGCATGGTCGCGGGTGACAAGGGTTCGTCCCTCGGTTTCTGCATGGGTGCCGATGTAGAAATCCGGGAGGGGTGAAAATCTGTTGCCGCCGTTGCGCCGGTAATTCAGGAATGCCTGGGCTGCAAGCCACCCAGCGGCATACGGCAAAGGCAATCTTTGAAAAACCGCCGGGTCGAGCCATCGATCAAGATCGTGGACGCTGGCAAATGCGGGGGCCAGCTCGGCGTAGATGATCGGGTTGATCAAAATGGGGCCTTGTGCGGCCGCGAGACGAAATTGTTTTTCTGACCAGCCCAGCCATGCGGGGTCTGCAGTGGCGATGTCCAGCAGGACATTGGTGTCGAAAAGGTAGCCGTTCATTCCTCGGCGCGAGTGAGGTTCATCACTTGGGCGGTAGTGGTGTTCTTGAGGGCAACACCCCGTGCTTTCGTGAGCCAGTTCTCAACAGATGGGGACGATGCGCGACGGGCGCGCAACGTCTCCAGCCAGCGGGCAAGTTCATCCACTTGGGGCGTGGGCAGGTTTTCTATGGCGTCTTCGATCTCGGCTACGCTGCTCATGGCTGCACTTTAGCATGGCCCTGAGTCTCTTCGCAACGCTTAGATAAAAAGGCGAAATTCGTCAGCAAGCGGTTGCGCGGAGGAGGTCGGCCAGTTCGGCTGCTTTGTTCTCCCAATTGGTGTCGGTCATGGAGAGGATGGCGTCCAGGATGTCGGAGATGAGGGCGGGGTAATCGATGGCGGGGGCTTTTTCGGTGAGGATGGCGTCGTTGAGGGGGACGGTTTGGGTGCGAAAAGGGGGCATCCATTAAAGGTTCGTGTCAACACAGAAAATGATTCCACTGTCAAAAAAGTTTCTTTTTTGACATGCCACACACTTGCTTTCGCCAAGAGGCCGTTGCATTGCGCCGACAACTTCTTGGTTTCTGTTCCAATGTCCGCCGTCCTCGCCTCGTTGCCCTGCCCTTCGTTACGTTTTGTCCTGTCATCCATCTGGATTTGGACCGGACGGGCGTCACTTTGGACAGGAGGTAGTGGATGCGCTGGAAGCAAAAGCGCAACGAATGACCCGCGAAGGCATGGAGAAGATGGGGCTTTGCGAAGAGGATTTGGCGAAACCGCCAAAAGGGGACAATCGCGAAGCCATGCTGACCGCGGAGTTGCGCGCGAACACGACGATGACCAAGGAATGGATTGCCAGACGCCTGCGCATGGGCACTCGATGGGATTTGATCGGCTATTGGAAAGAATATAGACGTAAATATGACAATCCGTCTGCCTGACCGCGTTCCTCCAAAAAAGCCGGATGCCGCCGCGCGTGCTTTAGCCACATCAATGCTTCAAGTAAAAGCTGGAAGCAGCCGGTAGCTCTCCGGTTCTGTCAAGGAGCGGCGTTAAGCCCGCAGGTAAACCTCAGCTCAAAAACCCAAGCTGCTCGCGTATGCTTGGCGGGCAATGAAACTTTCCGTCGCCATCCCACACAAGCAGAACGCCTCGGTCTTTGACCAAGTAATCTTCCATCCACCGGTTTTCTTTCGGAAGTGGATTTTCAATAACCAAGACCAGTTTGGCCTCCTTCACATTCTGGATGTAGCGATACTCGTAAAGCTGGGACAGTCCCCGGCGAATTTGCGAATGCGGATTATCCTCGGTGGTGGATTTCATTTCGAACAAATAAACATCCTCGTCCAACCGCGCGGAAAGATCAACGTAACGGTTGGCCTTGGGCACTGCGCCGCATTGCCGCAACCGTTCCGCCATCAGGTCCACCAGCGTTTCATGGCTGTTTGAGGCTCGTTCACGTTTCGCCCGGTCAACGTAATACTCAATCGCCTCCTTTTTGCTGGCCACGCGCTGTGCATGCTCCTGATACTCTTTGAGATCGTAACGGTTCGGGAAGATCGGCTCGTCATCAGCTTCATAACGAACCAGCGGCACAGCCAAAGGCAATTTGTCGAACACCAACCGATTGCCAACCGTTTTTGCCAGTGCGAGTTTCTCCAGCCAGCCCATGTAGCTGGACACCCGACGCTTGACCATGCTCTCGGCTCCCAGATCCGCCACATCCGTCAGAAACTTCATCACATCGGCGCGCGTAGCCCCCGCGTTCCCATTGGATTCGAGATAAGCAAACAGCCGTTGAAAAAGTGGATTGCCCAGCACGGCCCGCACAAATAAACCTTTTTTGATCGGCGGTTGGGCGCTGGCAAACTCTTTGCCGGCGGTGGTCAAAACTGAGCTCCCCTCCTCACGCACCATGAAACCCAGCACCTCTGCCGCCCGCCGATAATACCGACCTTGCCGAGGATCGAGATCGCCAATTGCAGCGGCAATGGTTTTATCGTCGTGTGCCCCGTGCGCCACCGCGTCAATCGTCGCCATCACCCGATCGGGCGTGTCCGCTTGGATTACATCTTCGCTTGGTATTTTCATTCAGCGATAAAGAGATATTCAATCACCTCGTTGTTGTTGTCTCCGACTTTGTGCGCGTGGTTGCCGTGGTGGTAGCGGTGCATGGATTCGTAAACCGCCACCTTCGACTTTTCATTTTTCAGCAACTCAATCATCTCGGCCTTGCTGGGAATGCAGTTCGAGGAATATGAAATGGCCAGCGTGGATTTACGAAAATGGTGGAATAATTTTTGAAAAGCCGCCCGCGCTCGAGCCTTGGTTGAGAAATCCGTGTCATACGAACGCATTTTTCTTGTCGTTGTATCGGTGATTTCCACACCATTCCAATAACGACAGAAACCCTCAACAAAATGATAGCGGCGAGTATAGTCGCAGTCTGAAAATGGGCTGATGTAAGGCGTGTCGATATAAACCAGGTCGGCCAGGTCTGGTTGCAGATCAAACACGTCGGAATTAAACGCTCTATTCTGCTGGCCGTTTGAGAACACCGCGCCATTGAGCGCAGTGACGGCAATTAGAAATTGTTCGCGCATGGAAAGCTTCAAATCCTTTCGCCCATCCCAGCCTTTGATTCCTGTAAATGTAAACATCCCGCGTGGCCTTTTTTTCATGCACGCACGGGAGGCGGCGGCGAGCGCGATCGAAACTTTTAGCGGGGATTGTAGTTCTTGGACATTTGCCCAAAGATTGTCGAGGAATTCGCAATCCTGTTGGTTGAAAAATAAATCGACGTAGGTGTCGCGGACAAATGTTGGGGCAGACGAATTGGGCCGCACCAGCTTGCCAATATCATCCTCGGTCAACTTAGTCGTATTATTCTCGATCGTAGCGCGTGCGGTGTGAAAACAAAAATTCAGGAAGTCGTTGGCATAAACCCGAGCGCCAGTTTGCTTGATGGCGTAACCAACACAGCCGCTTCCTGAAAAAGCATCCAGTGTCGAACTGAATTTGACGTTTGAAAGGTGTCTTAGAATGAATGGGAGCAGGCGTTGCTTGCTACCCATGTATTTTGTTTCGGGAAATTCTGGCTCGGCTGAGCCTGTGAAGAATGTTTGCGTTTTTTTTTCAGCGCTGGTGTTTGCAACAATCAATTCGGAAATATTTCCACGTCCACCAGGTTTGCAATTTATGAATCTCGGCGCGGAAACGATCTGAATCGGAAAACCGGCATAAAGTTCGCGGGTGCGAGGATGTTCGGAATTGGACAAGACCACGTGGCAACCTTTGGCATCCAACTCGCGGAAGATGCGCGCCAGTTCCACCTGGTCTGCCTCGCGGAACTGGTCGGAAGTGTAGCGCTTGAAATCCGAAAACGCAGAAATCGGCAGATACGGCGGGTCAAAATAAATAAAATCCCCCCGGCGTGTTTCATCCACCGTCTTGCGGAAATCCTGCGCCTCCAGTTGCGCATTTTGCAAAACCTCCGCCGCCGCCAGCAGATTATCGCGGGCATAAAGGTTCGGATTCTTATTCGAGCCAATCGGCGTGTTGAATTCGCCCTTGGCATTGACGCGGTAAAGCCCGTTAAAACAGGTTTTGTTGAGAAAGATTGTCCGGGCGGCGCGGGCTAGATCATCGGTCAAGTCGTGCTGCTTGCGAATGTCATAAAAATAGGCGTCGCCGTCCGTGCGGAAACCTTTGGAATGTTCGTCGAGCAGGCGCATCAAATCATCCGACCGGTCACGGACCACGCGGAAGCAGTTGATGAGTTCCTTGTTCCCGTCACGCAGAAACGGGCGCATATCGGGAAACCGGTGCTTCAAATGAAAAAAAACCGCGCCGCCGCCGAGAAACGGCTCAAAATAACGGTCAATCTCATGCGGGAAAAATTCTTCAAGCTGTCGCAACAAGCTGGCCTTGCCGCCTACCCATTTCAGAAAAGGCTGGGCCTCCAAACGCTTCGGCGCCACAAACGGCATCGCCAGTTGTTCATCGTTCAACTTCCCATCGCCTTCGGGCTTTAGCAGAGCTGGGACCGGAATTTTACGACGGATTTTATATGCGGAATTTGGAGCGGATCTCTGATCCAGCCGTTTCTTCGTGGCGGCTTGGGGTGAAGAACGTTTCCGCTGGGACAATTCAGACATTCGCTGAGGATCGATCCAGAAATTCGGGTTGTGAGTCAAGCCTCAATTGCGCGACAACCTCAATTGGTGCGCATCTCAGATTTTTCTGGAGTTCGAGCATTTCTGTCCGCGCTCCGGTCACTCTCGACGGACGTCGGAAAAATCTGAGATGCGCACCCTCAATTACGAGGCCATCAAAAAAAGGCACTGGCAAAATAAAACCACGCCCCGTCGCCGAGACTTACCGGCTTTGGCTTCCCCTTAAGATCTGCGATTACCCACATCCTTTCTTGACTGTACAAACCCAAATCATCGCCTAAGGACATCAAAATCAAATCGCTCCATTTATACAAAATCTATGGAACTAAAAGCATCGTTTTCCGTGGTGCAACACTTCTCAAAGAACCGAACGTCCAAGATGACCAAACCGCGGAAAGGGGGGCAACACAGAAAATGATTTCACTGCCAAAAAAATTGACACGCCACACGCTTGCTCTCGCTAGGAGGCCGTTGCATTGCGCCGACAACTTCTTGGGTTCGGTTTCAACGTTCGCCGCCCTCTCCGCTTTGCCCTGCCCTTCGTTACGTTTTGTCCTGTCATCCATCTGGATTTGGACCGAACGGGCGTCACTTTGGACAGGAGGTAGTGGATGCGCTGGAAGCAAAAGCGCAACGAATGACCCGCGAAGGCATGGAGAAGATGCGGCTTTGCGAAGAGGATTTGGCGAAAATGCCAAAAGGGGACAAGCGCGAAGTCATGCTGGCCGCAGAGTTGTGCGTGAACACAACGATGACCAAGGAATGGATTGCCAGACGTCTGCGCATGGGCAACTCGATGGTATTTAAACTGGCTATTGGAAAGAATATAGACGCAAATATGACAATACGGCTGATTTCTGACCCATTCCCGCAGCGTGATTTTCTTCTTGGGTGTCATTTGTCAGAGGACCTCACCGGTCACCGAACAGCCGGTCGATGTCCTTGGGATCGGTGGTGTAGTGGAGATCCCTCACGAAGTTGGTAGTGTTCTTGGGAAGGGCGAACCTGTCGAGGATCGCGGCCTTTATCCCATGCTGAAATAGAACCTTGTCCATCAAGACACGGAATCGTTTGGCGCCTTGCAGGTAGATGACCCGGCCTCTCGGCACATCCTCGTATTCCAGCGCCCACAGTTTATAGTATCGCTTTTGCAGCACCGGCCAAGTTTCGATGTGGGCAAACCGGGAATCCACCGTGCCACCGGCAACGTCTCCTTCATCCACTCGACAAACTGAAGCAAGCAATCGTCCGTCATGCCACCAGAAAATGCCAATCATCCCGGTCACAGGGACTTCATTCTTGGTGGATGATTGCTTACTCATTCATGGGGCAAATTACTCGGCACGATGAACGCATAAACCCGCACCGGACAAGGAGTCAACAAGGAGTCAGTCAGCCGTATTGTCATATTTGATGGAATGGAGTAGAAAATGCGGGTATGCTGCGCAAGTTGAGAGTTCAGTATGCTGGGGCGATCTACCATGTGATGAATCGTGGGGATGGATGACAGGACAAAACGTAACGAAGGGCGGGGTAAAGCGGCGAGGGCGGCGGACGTTGGAACCGAAACCAAGAAGTTGTAGGCGCAATGCAACGGTCTCCTGGCGAGAGCAAGCGTGTGGCGTGTCAAAAAAGAAACTTTTTGGCAGTGGAATCATTTTCTGTGTTGACACGAACCTTTAATGGATGCCCCCTTTCCGTAATCCGACAATCAGTTGATTAAGCCCTTGAAAGCACGAACAATGTTGCTAATGAATTGTGATACTTTCGCGATATCCGCATCCTTTTTATCGAGGAATTGAAGCATGGCATAGGGCACTGTAAGCCATACTTTAAAACCTAGTGACATGGTAACGAAACCCCTGTCCGTGTTTGTAAAACTATCGGTCCAATTGCACTTTTGCCGCCAATCGAATTCGGGTCTGAAATGTTCATCCAATAGATGTTCTAATGTGTTCCATTTATCGATTTTCCATTTACCTGATTTCAGAAAATTGTCGCGTGTGTGTAGCGGCTTGAGAGTGTCGCTGTCCGAATAGACAATTCCCGTGACATATCGGTTGAAGTGGCAGAGTTTTACCTCATACCTAGTGCGAAGGTCGTATTCTTTTCCATCAATAGTGAGCGTCCGTTGTTTGCTCCAGTCGAGCGGTTTGTCGAATACCGACCATCCCTGCTGCTTCGTATTGCCCGGCCAAATACTGAACTCCACGTAATCCGCTTTTTTATCTGGGTAGTGAGTGAAATATGGAATGAATTCACTAGCCCACCCAAAAGGAACTGAAATACCCAATCTATCGCTGTATGAAAGCAACTGGTATTCGTCGCCGTCTATTTGAGAAACCTTAGAGAGGGCTTGTCTCATGCGCTTTTCCAGCTGAGTGTAGTTAGGCATTTTGCCATCTGCCAAGAATGGAATTGAGTTAAACGGCTTCGGCTCAAACCATTCTGGATACCTAACTTCGCTCAATTCCAAAAAATCAGCTACAGTTTTGGAATTTTGCGCAATGAGGTGCTGAACGTTTTTAACTTTCTCCAAAAGCCGCACAACCTCTTGCCACGAATACCGCAGGGGGTTCACCTTAATTCTCTCTTTTGAAGCATCCTTAATGAATGGCAAAACTTGGTTATATAGCTGGGCTTTGCAATCTTCCCCACATCGCTTCACTTCGACGATAATCGCGATGTCCTTGATTGCAACGAAGATGTCCGTGATATTCTTTTTTGCGGAATATTCCGGTTGAGAAAAGAAATCGTGCATATCTAATGTTGCGTCTGATGTCATCGCAACTGCATATACGGTCTTGTAATTTTCCTTTTCAATAGTTGCTGTATCCACTTGGAGATCAATAAAACACTTAGTGTCGCTGCTAATGGAGCTGAACAAATATTGATAGTCGTCTGGGGACACGACTGCCCTTACGTATTCGCTCAAAAAGAAAGCGTTGGTTGTAAGACAGAGAGCAAATGCCCGGCTCAAGTTATTCTCAATGAATTCTTTTTCCGTGCTTTCATTGAAAAAGCGAAAAAAGTTTAGATGATGATTCATGCACAAAGCATAGGCGCAAAGTGCAATATTATCAAGATGTTTCCGGGGATTTTTTTCAAAAAGGGGTCATCCATTAAAGGTTCGTGTCAACACAGAAAATGGTTCCATTGCCAAACAATTTCTATTTTGACACGCAACACGCTTGCTCTCGCCAAGAGGCCGTTGCATTGCGCCGACAACTTCTTGGTTTCTGTTCCAACGTCCGCCGCCCTCGCCCCGTTGCCCCGCCATTGAATCCCATGCGCGTGCGCAAAAACGACGTGAAAAAGCAGGTGGTTAAAATAACAAAGTCAAATTATGCTTGATATGCTTGAAACAGCCTTGCCAAGAGCGCGTGCTCGGGGTGGGCAATCGACACTTCCGGCAGAATCAATTGAATGCGCGAACGATAAACCGCGAGTTTGTCGCGTAAAGGCTTCAGGTTGTCAATTTTGTCCCAGTGCAGGTTTTGCAGATCGAGAATCAGATGGCTCTTGGTGCGGGCAAGCGAATCGCGGATGCGCTGGCCCAGTCCCTCGGCTTCGGCTGCCGAGAGAGCGCCGTTCAGGCGCATGACAACCTGCTTGCGGAATTCGTGTTGTTCCACATGAATCGACAGGTTCGGGATGGACACCTTGCGCTGGATCTCTTCCCAAAGCTGGTGAGCTGACTTTCGGCCTGGTAACCGGTAGGTTTTGCGGATCTTTCCCGGATGCTGAAACAAATTAAATTTAAGGGTGAATTTGGTCCAAGCGGCGGCACCGATGGCTGTGACCGACATGACCCGCTCCAAGAGTGTCGGTGCGCCCAACTCGGCTTGGATGCTTTTCTCCAGATCGCCGATCCAACTGCGAATGGCTGGGTTTGGGCCGAACAGGCGGCCAGCCAGGAAGATCGGGTAGGCGTGGCGCATCTCGCGGGCATAATAGGCCGCCTTGCCGCGCAAAAGCGGGTTGGTGGAGTCTTTCAGGCGCTTGTAACCGAGCAAGCGCGCTTCCATCGTGCGGAAGATGCTCGGGCCCAACCGCTGATAATCCTGATCGAAACACCACTGTTGGATTTCCTCGATTTCCGCTGGGGAAAGCGTCGGATGCTTCATCATCGTTGTAAACCCATCGGCGCGGCGGTAGTAAAGGTCTTTGTCGGTGGTGTAGCGGTCGTGCAACAGGTTCTCGCGAATGACCCTCTCGTGGAAGGGCGTTCCGGGAACCGGTCCGTAAATGAGAAATTGCGCCAGTGACGGCTTGAGTTTCATCAGGCCGTCAAACTCGCTGGCCACCACTTCCTTGTTCTGGTAGTCAAATCCGACGATCATGGATGTCAACACGGTGATGCCGTGTTCGCGCAACTCGGTGAGAATTTCATCCGCCGGGCGTCCCTGTTGTTTGGCGTAACCGGAGCGGGTGCCTTCGTATCCGATCCAAAAGCCGTCGATGCCCATTTCCAGGATTTCCTCGATTTTATATTGACTCAGCGCTTTGATGCTGGCGAACGCGAAAATCGAGAGCGTTTTTCCGCTCTTGATGACGCAGTCGCGGAACTCCATCGCGCGCTTTTTATTCAGCAGGAAATCCTCGTCGATGATCAGATACACCAGCTTTGGGTTGACAGCCTGATACTGTTCAATCACCGAGAAAATGTCTTTGCCTGTGGGCAGGAGCGGGATGTGACGCCGCGAAAAGTAATGTGACGTGCAGCAGAAATCGCAGCCGTTGGGACAGCCCAGTCCAGCGAAGATTTTGCCGGTTCCAGACACCTGCCAGCCGAAGACCTTCAGCCAGCTTATGATCAGCGGATGCTTGTAAGGCATCTGAATTTCCGGTTCGCCCAACAGTCGGCGGAAATAGGCCACACCTTCTTCGCGGCAGATGTGATCGGCGAACGGCTTGAGCACATCGTCTTTCAAAATGGTGCCGTAGCCGCCCAGGACGATCTTGGTGTTCGGGGCGTATTGGCGCGCCAGCGCGACCATTTCCTTCATCTTATGCATCAACGCCATCACGAAGGATATTCCCACGTAATCGTAGCCCTTCTTGAGCTCGCGGATGAACTCGCTTTTGGAGGGATACTGGAGCACCACCGTCGAAGCCTCAAGGTTCTCGGCGATATATTCCAAGGAGAAAACCACGTTGACGGTGCGCGGACTGAAAATTCCCTGCGACCGGGTCACCTGGCGATACAACAACTCATAACCGACCGATGGGCCATCCCCATACTCAGGTCCGATTGGGCGGCAAACACTAGCCAATAAAATTCTCTTACTCATGTACAACAGCGGCAAAAACAAACCGATACTCCGCAGCTTACACACGAGGCCTCGAAATTGGGTCAACTTGCCACCTATAACGAAGCATCGAACCGCCCGGTTGTCAACCCCGGCTGCTCGCTGCAATTCTCATTATGGCAGGCAAGCAAGAATACTCAATATGCAGTGGAAGGTTTCTGTCTGAATATCCAATATCGAACAAGGAATTTCCAATAATGAAGTGAGGAATTCTGACAACAACTTCTGTTTCTCTCGCCCATCCTATTTTCACGTAACCTCAGACGTTCAGTTGTGGATTTCAAATTTCAAATTTGAGATTCAACCCAACAGCCCCTTGCCAAAATGCGAATTGCCGGCCAAAAGACTTCGGACGATGAAAAAATCGGACTCGTTATTTCGCCCTTTCAGGGCTAAAATCGTGGCTGAAATTATGCGAGACCAAAACTGAACTTACGGTTGGCTGCCCTTTCCTACTTCATTATTGGACATTCCTTGTTCGATATTGGATATTCAATC
>CAIUEN010000249.1 GCA_903898185.1 uncultured Verrucomicrobiales bacterium | reverse complement strand
TGCAGCAGCTCAGCCGTCAAGCCCTCTTTGAAACCGCGCCAGACATCAAGCGCCGTAAACGACTGACAAAGAAAGTCTTAGGACTAACTTAAGCGCCATTCGAGTCAGAGACTCCGTCAACTGGCAGGTCAGAGACCTGCCTCACAAGGTTACTTTTTGGTCACGCACCCCCCGTCTGGGAAGGCGGGTGCTCTTGCGGCAGACTTCTGGAGATGTCAGGAGTTTTTGGTAGCTTTTCACGCTGCGGGTATCAGTTCGCACACCCGGTTGGGGGCATTGTGTTTGCCTTTCGGTGCGGTGCTATGTTATGGAGCGACTAAAATACGGAAAAAACTTTTCGAGCTTGTTATGCTGACGTATTGCGGTGCGGTTGCAGAAATTGCAACAAAAGGAGTTCCGTAGTTAGTCCAGTTGATTAAATCGGTAGATGTTTGAATCTGATAACTGCCGCCAACCCATAAATTTGTCGTGCTTAACTGCAATACGAGTGTGGCGATGGTAAGTTGCGGGGAACGTCCTGTTTCATATTGATACAAATTTTGGACTTCGTTGCTCAATAGTGCGCGGTTATAGATGCGAATGTCGCTGATGCCCCCATTCCAATACTCTCCCTGCAAATTTACACACTTTCCCAAATTTGGCGCGGCATGAGGTCTGCGCGACAATTACTTTTACTCTCCCCGTGAATTTTAATTGTCGTTCTACAGGCAGATCAGCGTTTTCCCTTTCCTTGCTCAAAATGAGAATTGCTGCATAAATGTGTTCTTATTGAAGCATTGCGTTGAGCACCGCTTGCAGTAAACTGTAACTGTTCAGGCGGAGAAATCAGCGTCTCGCTGACGCTCGACGGAAAGAGGGGCACAGGCAAGGATGCCTATGCTACCTGAATAGTTACATTGAAAGCAAATGAACTTGGCACCGCCAGAATTGGAGAAGATGATTTCCGAAACTCCGGAACTGCAGAACGCCTATTTCGTCGGCGGCTGCGTAAGGGACTGGCTGTTGGGACTGGCGGTCAAAGATTTTGACATTGAGGTCTTCGGCGTCACCTATGGTGAACTCGTCAAGGCGCTGTCGCGATGGGGCCGCACCGACCTTGTAGGCCGTTCATTTGGAGTTGTCAAACTCACTACTCAGGAAGGCCAATGCTACGATTTCACCATTCCTCGCAAAGACTCAAAAATCGCCCCAGGCCACAAAGGATTTGAGATCGCATTTGAGCCGGGCATTTCTCGTGAGGAAGCCGCCGCCCGCCGTGATTTCACGATCAACGCCATCATGTATGATCCGCGCCGCCGCGAGATCCTCGATTTCTACGACGGCACCGTTGATCTGCAAAACAAGCTCCTGCGCCACACCAGCCCGGCTTTCGTTGAAGACCCGTTGCGCGCGCTTAGGGGCATGCAGTTTGCCGGTCGATTCAACCTCCACGCCGCTCCAGAAACCGCAGCGCTCTGCCGCGAGATTAAGGCTGGCTACAGCGAACTCGCGGTCGAGCGCGTCCGCGAAGAATGGTTCAAGTGGGCCGGGCGCAGCGCGGTTCCTTCCGCTGGATTGCGTTTTCTGATTGACACCGGATGGATCGATCATTTTCCAGAAATCAAAATCCTGATCGACACGCCTCAGGAACCAGCCTGGCACCCGGAAGGCGACGTATTCACTCACACCTGCCACTGCTGCGACGCCCTGGCGCGATTGCCTGAGTGGCAAAACGCCGATGCCCAGTCGCGCATCGTCTATATGCTGGCGACTCTGGCCCACGACTTTGGAAAACCGGAAACAACGCGCCGCGAACTCAAGGACGGCGCAATGCGCATTGTCTCGCCCGGCCACGAAGAAGCCGGAGCGCGATTGGCGGAGCAGTTCTTGACACACATCAACACCCCATTGGCAGTCAAAGAACGTGTGGTTCCGCTGGTCGCCAATCACCTCTTCAGTTTCCATGACCTGACCGATCACGCGATCCGTCGGCTCGCCCGGCGACTGGAACCCGAAACCATCGACGGCCTTTGCCTGATAATGACCGCCGATAGCATGGGCCGCCCCCCTCGCCCGCCGAAAATCCCTGATGCGGTTACGCGCCTCCTGGCCAAAGCCCACGAACTGCAAGTCCGTCAGCGCGCGCCGCGCCCCATCCTCCAAGGACGCCACTTGATTGAACGAGGGATGATACCCGGCCCGGCCTTTGGAAAGACACTCAACGCCGCTTACGAAGCCCAGTTGGAAGGACTCATCCAAGACCTCCCTGGGGCCTTGGATTGGCTCTCCAAGATTGATGTAACTCAGTGATAACTATTCTGATGGAGAAATTTAGCGTCTCCATGCAAACCGCTCAGGACTGAAGGAATATTCGTTCTAATTGCGCGGCGTGAGCTTCCAAGGTGGTATCAGTCCAGATGACGTAATTCGAATGTTTTATTTTTTCTTCGATAGTCCACTGCGAGGCCAATCGCATCCGGATTTGTTCAAGGCTCCAACCGCGACTTGAGAGCCGTTGCATTTGAGTCTGCGCTGAACAGGCCAGACACACTGTGGCATCAAAAAGCGCCGCTGCGTGAGTTTCGAATAACAGAGGAATGATGACGACCCCAAGCCGCTGTCCTTCAGCGCGCCATTGATCGACACGTTCCTGCCACGCAATGCGGATTCGGGGATGCAACATGCCTTCCAACTTCCGACGGGCACCGGCATCTGCAAAAACTATTCGCGCCAACTCCTCCCTATCCAATTGCCCGTCACTTCGTACCAATCGAAACCCGAAACACTCGCAAATCTCCATCAACGCAGGTTGCCCAGGCTCGACAATCTCGCGGGCAATAGCATCTGTATCAGTGATGGCTATTCCCCGCCTGTGCAGGATATCTCCAGCCGTCGATTTCCCCATTCCTATACCACCTGTAAGCCCAAACAGCGTCATCCGCACACCTTTATTTTCGGATTCGGGCAGGCAAATAGATCTCCAGTTTCATAAACCTGCCCACCCAATTCACACAACAGCGTCTTGAAACCCCACCCCTCATATAACCGGCGCAACTGCTCACCATCAGCCTGACGAACACGCATACTTTCCAACTCAAGATCGCACGGCACGCTGACATCCAATCTTACCAACTTACGGTTCTTCTCCAGCAGCTCCACCGACGCTTCCAACACCCTTCGAAGTCGGCTGGGAGTTACCTTTTCCAGTTGGCGATAGATTTCCCCTATAGAACCGTACTGTTGCAGCAAAACAGTTGCTGTTTTTGTGCCAATTCCAAGAACGCCGGGAATGTTGTCCACCGAATCCCCAATCAAGCTCAGCCAATCAACAATCTGAGTGGGCTTTACACCCGTTTTTGCCACAACCTGATCGATATCCACAAACGCATCCGCCGCGCCGGATGGTCCCAGCAACCGCACCTGCGGCGAAACCAACTGCATGAAATCCTTGTCGGACGTGGCAATGACCACATTGATTCCAGACTCGACCGCGCGGCATGCCAACGCTGCAATGCAATCATCGGCCTCCACCCCATCCTTAACCCAAGACGAAACCCGCGCTGCTGCAAGATACGCGACAATCTCGTCCAACTGCTCTGCCATCTCCGAAGGCATTTTGGGCCGCTGCGCCTTGTATTCGGGATGCAGCTTTGTGCGTTCTTCGGCCAACCCTCCATCCCACACAACCACAGCGTGAGAAGGCTGAAGGGTGGCCTGAATTTTCCCCAACATACGGATGAAACCGTATATCGCGTTGGTTGGTTTTCCAGCAGGAGAGCTCAACTTGCGGATGGCGTAGAACGCGCGGTAGGCATAGGAATGCCCATCGACGATCAGCATCCGAGGCGCATCAGAAGTTGTGGCACTTATTGGCACAGTTCAAGCAGTGATAATTCTTCTAAACCACGGCCCACCACCGGGCGCTCCAACAGCCCGGTTGAGCTTGCAGCCCCTATTGAGCTGCCGTCGGAACGGGCGCGACCATCGCTTGTGGCGGAATCGAGTTGCGAGCAAAAGGCAGCTCCTCATCCGTATGCAAACGATTTCCGGCCGGGTCAATCAAGGTCGGCGTAACAAAAATCATCAGATTCTTCTTCGTAGTGGAGCTGGACTCGCTGCGGAACAACCGTCCGATGAACGGGATGTCCCCCAGTAACGGCACTTTGTCTTTGATCTTCTGAATGTTCTCCGAGATCAAGCCACCCAAAACCACCGTTTGGCCATCCCACACCGAACATGTGGTCACCACTTGGCGAACGCGCATACGCGGTAGAGGCAGAACTCCTATCAAAGTGTTGGCCGCAGTCGAAGAACCTCCTACGGATTGAGCCTTGGCAACAAAATCGCCAGGGTTGTCGTAGCCCACAAACTCCGTGATTGTTGGAATCAGCACCATCTGAATCGAGTAACCGTCGGAGGAGAGTGTCGGAAGCACATCGAGAACCGGCCCAAAGGGCACCGATTGAGTGGTGTATGTGATTGCGCTTGCAACGGCGCCGTTCCCGGTAGTCAACGCTGTTCCGCTACTCCCGCTGCCGGTCTGCTGCACATTGACACCGGTAACCAGCGTAACTTGGTCTATGACAGAAATGTGCGCCTGACGCCCGCTCAAGGTTGTAACTTTCGGAGCGGAAAGCACATCCGATCCGGAGCGTTGCTCGATAGCCTTTATCACCACACGAAATTGCGGATCGGTCAAAATGCCGGTAATCGTGGCGACAGCCGGGATCGAAGAAGAGCCAACCCTATTGCGCAGTCCTCCGGTCAACAAGCCATCCGTCGCCGAAGGAGCAATCGTGGCTGGCGAAGCCGACATGGTGCCGTCAGCATTGATAGTCGCAGGTCCTGGGAAAACACCACTCGGGTTAGCTGTGCTGGGACTGCCCAGATACGAGGGAGCGGTTCCCGATTGGATACCGGCAGACCCATCGCCAATAAGTGTATTGCCCAAGTACCAGTCAAAACCCAAAGCCCGACTGTCTGCCTGGCTGATTTCAGCGAACTTGGCTTCAATCGTGATCTGAGTTGGAGCCTTGTTCAAGGCATTGATAGCGGTCTCGATAATCTCGAGGTCCTGCAAAGTGGCGCGAACCAAGAGAGTTCCAGAACGATCATTGAAGAAAACACTCTTGCCTTGACCGAGCAGGTTGACGCCCGCTGCGGTGAAGTAAAGGCGCACCATCTGGTGCAGTTCAATAGTGCTATGAGTCGTCGTGACAAAAGCCAAGCCATGGTCCGTATGAGGCCCAAGCAAGCCACCGCCACCGTTTTGGCCGCCATTGCCGGCTTGTTGACCACCAGCGGCCCCCGTGCCACGCTGACCGCCACCGGCCACGGAAACTTGCGGCATTTCAACTGAACCACTGCCTTGGCTGCCGTTTTGACCACCGCTGTTACCACCCCCACCGCCGCCATTGCCGGTGGTGCCACTGCCGATGTCAGCCAAGATCGTGCTGGACACGCTTTCCAAGCCTTGAATAAAAGTGTTCGGGTCCACTTGAAATGTCTTGCTATAAAGCTGTGCCGGCTCAGGCGTCTTGGGCGAAAAGAACACAGCGTAATCTTCAATGGTGTACTTGATCGGCTGATCGGACACTTTGGTCAGCACATCAAGCACTTCAGCCAACCGTAAATTCACCAACGGCGGGTTAATCTTTATACTGACTTGATACATATCCAGCGTCTTCGGAGCCTCGGTATTGGCTGCGGCTGCGTTGGGATTGTTGGCTTCGGGAGCCAAACCTACTGGGGGAGTATTGCGCCCGGCTTGGCCCGGCTGACCTCCCAAGTTCCCACCACTTCCACCGATGCCGATCATCGCCATCGGATCAATGCTGCCCGTATCGGCAGGGTCAACACGATTGTTGATCATGAAATTGATGCCAACGCCATCTGGGTCGCGTTTCTTCGATTCATCGCGAAGAAGCTTCAATACTTCACCCAGTGGAAGGTCGTAGGCCACTTCGTCGATGCGAATGCGATCCAGCTTTTGCATGATCTCCTGGCGGCCTTTGCCAGTGTAGGTCAGATTGGTGCGAGTAACCGGGTTGGGAACCTGCAGCCCCTCGTTCTTGCGGTCGGGAATCCACCCCTTGGTCACGTCAGCGATGCGACCCTTCGCGGTTGTCTCGCGGGCGCGACTATCGGACACGAAACGAGCTTCCTTGATGAGGTCCATATAATAGTAGGCCGCACGGTTATTTGAATCGCGCTTGAGAGCTTCCTTGAGTTTGACTTCGGCATCGTCGTACTTCCCTGCTTCGTAAAGAAACTTGCCGTTTTGTACGATCGTGGAAACTTCGATGCGGTCTTTCTGAAGCGCAGGAATGGTGGCTAACATATCGGGGCTGGGAACCCGTCCTTTCCTGGCCTCGGCCGCCTTGTCGAATTCCAGCTTGACTGCCAGAAGCGATTCGTTTTTGGGATCAAGTTTGAGCGCGGCAGTCAATTCCTCGTTGGCTTCTGAGAGGTTCCCACGATCATAAGCCTGCCGGGCGAGTTCCAAGCGCACAGAACTGTAGCCTGCCAGTGCGGTTTTCTTGTCCGCATCCACTCGATCATCGCCGGTCTGGACTCTCGCAAAGAGCCCCACCGCCTCTTGGTAAAGCCGGGCGGCGTCGCTTAAACGCCCACTTTTCTGGGCGGCTTGCGCATCCGCCAATTTCATACGCATTTCCCTGGTGGCTTCCTGGCGGCGCACTGCCTCAACCTCAGCGCGCTGAATAGAATCCGTCGGTGAGTTTTGCTGCGCCCACAACGGGCCTGCTGTCGAGGCCAAGAATATAAAACAGAGGATAATTCTTGCTGCTTTTCTCATGGTATGGTCGCGTCGAAAAAATTAGTTAGTTACGGTTTTCCTGCCCAAGTTATTGTTATCTGATTTCCTGTTTGTTCGGTTATTCTAATTTCATTGCCACCAATGTAAACAATTTTGCGATTCTCCCCGCCGAAGTTTATTAACTCACCCTTTCGCTTCCCAGAAAAACTCTTATTTTCAGGAGGGTATTTCAAGTCGGCGCTGTAATCGTCCACTTTTTGGTAAGGCTGGCCTTTCTTAAGAGAAACCGTCTCCTGTAAATCGGCCAGCTTGATCACCACTTCGGAGGGATCATCCACGTCGCCCTTGACTTCTCGAATAGTGAAGAGCTTGCTCTTGCTCTGCTCGCCGACTTTGAGGTATTCCTGAAATTTTGACTCCCCCTTGGCCTGCTGCTGAACATTGATGTAAACGCCAGAACTCGCCGCCCGATCGTAAGTAATAATGGTAAACAGTGGCCTGATTGTTGTAATCACCAAGGCGTCAGAGCCCATGGACAAGAATTTTTTTACGCTGCCATCAGGCATTCTCTTCCAAGTGGCGGGGTTGACCAGCCGATGCTCTCCAGAAAAAGAAACAGGCGTGGGACTGGCCATCGCTTTCAGGGCAGCCAGTTCGGTCTTGAAATCTAAAGCGGGTATGGAGTTGCTCTTGGGCCGTGCTGGCGCGACCGGAACCTTGGATTCAGTTCGAGCTTGCTGGACAGCCATCGGCAGCCAGTACGCCGCAATGGCCAATCCGAGCAGTACAACGCTCAGCAGAACCTTCTCGTAATGTTTCTTTAGGAATCCCATCACTGCCAAGTATTAATTTTGACAATTTCCAGCCAAATGACAACACGCAACATGCCTTCAGATACCAAGGTGACTGGGGCCTGTGAATTCAAGCCGACATTCGCACCGGACGCTCCCCCTTCACTCCGCCCCCCCCGTCGCCGACTGGGCATATTCGCATCAACTGAAGCTCCCCCCGTTTGTGCAGCGGCGATTCCGGCGGCTCCCGACGCAGGGCCGATATCAATGTTCTTAATTATGAAGCAATCGGTTGAGCGAAGAAACCCGTTCATCACGTCTGCAATTTCGCGACTGTAACCACGAACAACTACTTCGTAAGGGACGCGCACGATGTTTTCGCTGGTCACGATGTTGAGGGGCAAAAAGTCCCCTGCCCCCACAGCGGCTTCGTCAGTCGAAACCGGTGCCCTGCGAATACTCTCCAAGGCGTTGACCTTTGCATTGAAAACAACGCTGCAGATACTCTTGACGTCATGCAACTGCATCACCCAGGAGCCGATACTGTTCGTCGGGAAATTCAACTTGGTGATCAACCCTGAGAACGAAAAGGCGTAGTCCGATTGGGGGAGATTAACTCCAGAGTTCACCGCCGAGGTTTGTAGCTGAGCAAGCGTCCGGGAGACGGAACTCTTGAAGGTTTTTTCGTCGAGCGAGGGCGCTTCCTGAGCGGATTCAAAGGCGGCCTTGAATTGGCCCAAAATGCCAAGAACCTCTTTCTGAGCCTCCTTGGCCTGCTGGATGGCCTCTTTAGTGGGGAACGGCTTTTTGCTCTGGAGCGCTTTCAGTTCGCTCTGCGCCCGCTTGAATTCTTCAACGGCATTCCTATTGGCACTCCAGTTGCTGTAGAAAAAGCAACCCCCGCCGACCAGCAGAATGAGGCCAACCGCCGCGCTCAACACGAATAATAAATTGCGTTTGTTCCAAACCATAATCAGAGCCTGAATGGCCGCTTGAGCTTCAGCGATACAGTGAAAACAAACGTTCCGTTTTGTTCGATCTTCTGAATATCACCAAACTTGATCGGATCGACGAAAAGCCCGCTGTTTTTCAGCTCTTCTTGCACAGCGTAAGCCAAGTCGGCATTGACATTGGGCGCCACTTTGTCCCGGTCCACAGCCCGAATCCGCAGTCCAATCTGAGTGATCTGGCGCATCATGCGCTCGTTCGTCACTGGCGCTCCCGCCCCCCCACCCACGCTAAAATTCCCCAAGCCGGCATAGGTCTGCCCCTGAACTGCATATCGGCCCGACGGCAACCCCGGGCTGAACGCTTCGATCCAAGCTCCCACATCAACGTCCACATTGTTGTTCTTGAGGCTTTCCTTGGTTTTAAGCTCCGCTTGAACCAACGCTTTCTTCAGTGTCATCAACACATCCGCCCAGTAATCCCGATACTCAACTTGGCTGGCGAAATTTTCAGCCTGCTTCTTGAGGGAGTCGCGCTCTACCAAGACTTTGGATAGCTCTTTGTCATGCTGATAGAGCGGAGCCATCTCCGTCTTGATCTTATCGGTGGCATTGCGGTAAACATTGGCCATGCGCGACTCAGCGTAACCGATGGCGAAAAGGAGGATTACCAAGCCGAAAATCGTGGCGGCGAAATACGGCTTTTTTCGGGATAGTTCCTGTCTTCGTATGGAACTGCGCGGCATCAGGTTCATTTCCACCGGACAGTGGGCCAGTTCGCGCAGGCCCAAGCCGACGACTTCACCAAATGAATGGGCGTGTTTGGAAAGTTCATCCAGATCGACGCCCTGAGCAATTTCGATATTGCGAAACGGATTGAAATAATCAACCTGCACATTCAGCTTCTCGGCAAAGAACTGAGCGGTATAAGGCATGATCGAAGCGCCGCCGGACAAGAACATGCGCTGAGGGGAAGAACCACCTTGGGAACGGTAAAACTGGATGGTCTGATTAATCTGCAGGTGCAAGCGCGTCATGACCTGTCGCGCAATTTTTGAAATGGCAGCCGCCTGCGGATCTTCCGGCTCCTCGTAAGCGCCACCCAGGCTGACAAATCCCTTTTCAAACTTGATCGCCTCGGCTTGATCAAAATTGAGCCTGGCCTCGTTGGCGAAGTCCTGCGTTATCGAATTGGCACCGATGGTGATGCTGCGGGAATAGACTTTGCCCTTATCAAAAAATAAAACGTTGCTGGTTTTGGCACCAATGTCCAACAGCATGGCGCACTCTTCCAGATCGCCATAGTTATATCGAAATGCATTGCACAGAGCGGCTTGCGAGACATCAACCAAGTTTATCCGCAATCCCGCGCCTTCGGCAACCCGGAACAAACCTTCAACAATCTCGGATTTGATTGCGACCAGGAGCACCTCCAACTCATTGCTCGCTGAAGTGCCTAAAATCTGATAGTCCCAAACCACTTCTTCCAGCGGGAAGGGAACATTTTGCTGCGCCTCGTAACGGATGATTTGCGTAACTTTCGCGGCATCGACCGGCGGCAGCTTGATGAATCTCGAAAAAACATGGTAGCCCGGAGCGCACGCGTTGATCTCCCTGGTGCCAAAGTTCTTCTCAGCAAGCGCCTCTTGGAGCGCTTTCAAAATTGTCGCTTCGCGAGTGGCTTCTTGCGCCCCTTCAACGCCCAGAGCTTTAATCCCATATTGCGCCACCACCAACCCGCCAGCTTCGTTCTGATTGAATTCCGCCAGCTTCAGGGTGCCTGCGCCAAAATCGATGGCTAAGAATGGCTTCGAGTTTAACATCAAGTTTCCTCAAGCCATTCCTGGCTGCATGAATCCATACTTTGAACGGCTAAGAATGTTACTTTTTGCACCGAGAAGAAGGGACGATCTTACCCTTCACAGTAAACATCAACAATGCTTCACTCGCATTTCCAAAAAGTTGTAGGAACCATGCATTAGTTACTGTAAATCCAACGAACGATCAATCGTTATGATTCAGAACTTATACATGGCAACGGAAGTTGTGCGCTCAATTGGCGGTAGGCGAGTCAAACTTTCCCACGAAAATACTCGATCGTCCGCGCCAGCCCTTCGTCGAGCGAAACGCGCGGCTCCCATTTCAAGATCGTCCTGGCGCGGGTGATGTCCGGCTGGCGCTGGCGTGGGTCGTCCTGAGGCAATGGCTTGTAGGTGATGCGACTGCGAGAGCCAGTGGCTTTGATGATTTCGTGGGCGAATTGCAGGATCGTCTGCTCTTGCGGATTGCCAATGTTCACAGGATGGTCAGTCTCGCTCATCATCAGCCGATAAATCCCTTCAATCAGGTCCGAGCAATAGCAAAAGCTGCGGGTCTGCTCACCTTTGCCAAAGACCGTAAGCGGCTTGTTCTTCAGAGCCTGGCTGATAAACGCGGGAACAACCCGCCCGTCACGGAGGCGCATGCGCGGACCGTAGGTATTGAAAATGCGAACAATCCGGGTCTCGACTTTGTGCTCGCGATGATACGCAACAGTCAGCGCCTCGGCAAAACGTTTGGATTCGTCGTAGCAACCGCGAGGGCCAATGGCATTTACGTTGCCCCAATATTCCTCGGTTTGCGGATGAACCAGCGGATCGCCGTAAGTCTCGGATGTCGAAGCCAGGAGGAATCGCGCTTTCTTCTGCATCGCCAATCCCAAGGCTTTATGCGTGCCGAGGGAGCCGACCTTGAGTGTCTGGATCGGCAGTTCGAGATAGTCCACAGGACTAGCTGGCGAGGCAAAGTGCCAAACGTAATCAACCGGCATATCCAGAAAAAGATACTCGGTGACATCCTGTTCGATAAACTTGAATTGGGGATTGCCGGCCAGATGCGCGATATTATCGACCGAACCAGTCACGAGATTGTCAATGGCAACGACTTTGTGGCCGCGCGCAATCAACGAATCAACCAAATGCGAGCCAAGAAAGCCCGCACCACCAGTGATGACCGATGTCGGCATCGTTTTTTTCTTTTCCATAATGTTGTTATTTGTTACATCGTTGAATCGGGAACCGTAATTCGTGAATCGTTGAACGTTGAATCGCGTTCAACGCGTGTTTCCCGATTCAACGATTCAACGAATTACGACTCACCGGTTCAACGATTCCCGCCCCTCCTCACCGCGCTCCCTTTCCAAGGAGAACCACCGGCATCGTGCGCCAGAGGATTTTGAAATCCAGCCAAAGCGACCAGTTATCGATATATTGCAGGTCCAGACGAACCCACTCATTGAAATCAGTTAAATCATTGCGGCCACTGATTTGCCAGAGGCACGTCAAACCAGGCTTCACACTCAGGCGTCGCCGATGAGCTACATCGTCAAAGCGCTCCACCTCATCCACAGGCAATGGACGCGGGCCAACCAAGCTCATCTCGCAACGCAGCACGTTAAATATCTGAGGGAATTCGTCAATGCTGAATTTACGCAAAATTTTTCCAACCGGCGTAACACGAGGGTCATGAGTAACCTTGAACACAGGACCGGACATTTCGTTTAACAAGGTCAATTCCTGTTTGAGCTGCTCGGCGTTAGTCACCATCGAGCGAAATTTGTACATGATAAACGGCTTGCCGTTGAGTCCCGCCCTTTGCTGGCGAAACAAGACGGGGCCGGGGGAAGTAACCTTGATGGCAATCGCCGCCAGGATCATGAAAGGAAGCAGAACGATCAGCAACACCAACCCGCCAAGCAAATCGATGGCCTGTTTGGCAATGCCGCTCCAAGAGATAGCCGGAATGGAGCTGAAAACCAGAACTGGTCGGCCATTTAATTCGTCGAAACTGGTCCGGGAAATCCGGGTATTGAAGAAATCCGCAACCAGCCAGGCGTCAATTCCCTCCAATTCACAGGCTTGGATTGCTTTCTCAACTTGGCCAAAGCTGGTGTGTTTTGCGGCAAAGATCACGCCGTTGATTGCGTGTTCGTGAAGAAATGCCACCAAGTAGTCAAGCGTCACTTCACTCAGGTCAAATGAGCCGAGTATATCCATATCCTCGTGGAGATCGCCCATTTGAGCCTTGAGACGCTCAGTGTCGATGCCTGTGCCAACCAGCACCACACGCCGTTTAAACTGCGCAATTCCAACCTTGTTTCGGTAAGCCCAACGAACCAGCTCCTCTTTGGTTAGGATCAGGCAGAAGCTCAAAACGCCATACAGGATGATCACGCCGCGGGCAGTCTCGTACTTAAGCATGTAAAGAACCAATATTAACCCAACGGTGCTCACAACGCTTGACCTCAGAAGCTGCCAGAGACTCTGCGCGCGCGAACCGAAAAGCGTTCGTTTGTAAAAGCCCTGAAATTCCAATACCAAGGGCGCCATGGGTATGATCACCAGAAACAGCGTGAAATAATTCGGAAAAAAAGGCAAAATGGGCTCGCTCGCAAGATTCCAACTCCCAATCTTGAACGTGTAGTTATAGCGCAACCAATGCGCAAACCAAAGCGCAATGGCGCACAAGCTACCATCTACCCATTGATGGATTTGAGTTCGAAACTGAAGATTACGACGCAACATTGATTGTCACCCGCGCCATTATAGAGGCGCGAATTTCAAATGCAATGCGCTGTTTGAGATGTGTCGCTGTTTGAGATGCTCATGGGTGCTCTAAAGTCCGTTAGAGTCCTCGGAGCCAGAGGCTCCGGGAACCGGCAGACCGGAGGTCTGCCCCACGATTCTAGAGCGCCCCTGGTTTGAGATGCCCTGCAATTCTCATTATTGGGTCTTCTTGCCTATCTTCCAAAATGAGAATTGTTGCGATACGCCAACGAGCGCCAGAGGTAGAAAATCGCGGGATAGACGGCCAGTTCCATGATGGTTGAGGTCACGACACCACCGATCATTGGGGTGGCGATGCGTTTCATGACGTCCGCGCCAGCGCCGTGGCTCCAGAGGATCGGCAACAGTCCGGCGATGATCACCGCTGCGGTCATCGCCTTGGGCCGAACACGTTTGACAGCGCCGTGGTAGATGGCGTCGCGCAGGTCGGTCGTATTGCGCATCAGGCCCTTGCTGATCGCGTCGTCGTAGGCCAAGTCGAGATACAAGAGCATGACAACCCCCGTCTCGGCATCCAACCCCGCCAGCGCGATCAAGCCCACCCACACCGCAACGCTTAAGTTATAGTCAAACAGGTAGAGCATCCAGAATGCGCCCACGAGCGAGAACGGCACCGCCAGGAGAACAATGCAGGTCTTCACCGCTGACTTCGTATTAAGGTAAATGATCAGCGTGATGATCAGAAGCGTCAGCGGCACCACCATCATCAGGCGATCCTTGGCGCGCAGCATGTACTCGTACTGGCCGCTCCAAAAGATGTTGTAGCCGGCGGGCAGAACAATGGATTTGGCCGTGATCGCCTCCTCGACGGCGCGCTGGGCCATCTGGACGTAAGCGCCAAGGTCAGTATTCTTGACATCAACGTAAATCCACGCGTTGGGAACCGCCGCTTCGCTCTTGATTCCCATTGGGGCGCGAACCAGTTCGATCCGAGCCAATTGTCCGAGCGGAATCTGCGCGCCGCCAGGAGTCGGGACGATGATCTCGCGCAATGCCTCCAGATTTTCTCGAAAATCGCGATCATAGCGCAGGTTGACGCTGTAGCGTTCGAGGCCCTCGACCGTTGTTGTCAGCGGCATGCCGCCCAGCGCCACTTCAAGCACATCCTGCACCGCGCCAACTGTGAGGCCGAAGCGGGCAATCGCATCGCGGTCGATGTGAAACTCAATGTAATTGCCACCCATCACGCGTTCAGCAAAAACGCTGGCAGTCCCGGGCAGTCGTTTGATCACTGCCTCGATTTCGGATGCAATCCGCTCAAGCTCCGGCAGGCTGGAACCAGCGACCTTGATGCCAACCGGCGTCTTGATCCCGGTGGCCAGCATGTCGATTCGCGTCTTGATCGGCATGGTCCAGGCATTGTTGAGACCAGGAATCTGAATGGTTCTGTTGAGAGCGTCGATGAGTTCGTCCGGAGTTCGACGACGATGGGCAACGACTCGTCCGTCATCGTCTTTGATATCCACGACCGGCCAATCCTTTTCGTCCTTGAGCATGATCGTGGTCTCGACCATGTCAAACGGAGCGGGATCGGTTGCGGTCTCAGCGCGTCCGATTTTTCCGAATACATTTTGAACCTCAGAGAACTGGCGGATGAGCTTGTCTGTTTGCTGGAGGATTTCGCGGGCCTTGGTCGGCGAGATGCCGGGAAAAGTCGTCGGCATGTAAAGCAGGTCACCTTCATAAAGCGGCGGCATGAATTCGGAGCCAAGGTTCTGAAACGGGAATGCAACGCTCGCCCGTTCGGCCAAAGTTCGAACTCCCCCTTGCGGTAAATGATGCACCACCACGCTGTTCCACGGGAAAAAGACCCACGCCACCACACCCGCCGCAGTCGTCACCACCCACCACCGCCACTTGATCACCAAGTCAATCACAGGATGATAAAGCCAGACGAGGAACCGGTTGATTGGATTTTTATCCTCCGGCAGAATGCGGCCGCGGATGAAATAGCCCATCAGAATCGGAGCGAGTGTCACCGAGAGAATAGCCGCCGCCGCCATCGAATAGGTCTTGGTGTACGCCAGGGGCTTGAACATCCGCCCTTCCTGCGACTGTAATGTAAACACCGGAATGAACGACACGGTGATGACCAGCAGCGAGTAGAAGAGCGTCGGCCCGACCTCAATCGCCGCGTCCCGTATGATCGCCCAATGTTCCTTCTTGCCACCATCGTGCTCGATGTGTTTGTGGGCGTTTTCGATCATGATGATGACCGCATCGACCATCGCGCCGATGGCGATGGCGATACCGCCCAGCGACATGATGTTCGAACTGATCCCCTGCCGATACATGATCAGGAATGAAATCAAAACCGCCAGCGGCAGGATCACAATGGCGACCAGGGCGCTGCGGAAGTGCATCAGAAACAGCGCGCAGACCAGTGCCACCACGATGCTTTCTTCAATGAGTTTTTCTTCGAGCGTTTTGACCGCGCGCTGGATGAGCGAGCTGCGGTCGTAAGCGATTGAGTAATGAACATCAGCCGGAAGTCCCTTCATGGCCTTGTCAAGCCGCGCCTTGAC
The DNA here is from genome assembly GCA_903898185.1 of uncultured Verrucomicrobiales bacterium. GTDB lineage: Bacteria > Verrucomicrobiota > Verrucomicrobiia > Limisphaerales > Palsa-1400 > CAIUEN01. The sequence continues at coordinate 7,815 of CAIUEN010000249.1, read as the reverse complement.
GTTCTCGATCACCTCGCGCGCATTAGCTCCATAACGCACCACGACGATGCCGCCCACCGTTTCTCCCTCGCCATTGAGTTCGGCAATGCCCCGGCGCATGTCGGGCCCCAGTTGCACATTGGCTATTTCGCCCAGCAAAATCGGAACACCATTCGTCCCAAAGCCGACCGCCACTTTGCGAAGATCGTCCAATCCCTGAATGTAGCCTCGCACACGGACAATAAATTCCTTCTCCGCCATTTCAATCGAGCGTCCGCCGACTTCGCCATTACTGCGCTGCACAGCCATGCTGACATCGGAAATCGACAGGTTATAGGCCCGCAGACGCGTCGGATCGACGGTGATCTGGTATTGTTTGACAAAACCGCCGATGGAGGCCACCTCGGAGACGCCCTCGACCGCTCCCAATTGATATCGCAGATACCAATCCTGGATGGATCGTAGTTGCGCAAGGTCGCGCTCCTTCGAGTTGATGGAATACATGAAAGCCCAACCGACACCCGTGGCGTCGGGCCCGAGCGTCGGCTTGACCGATTTTGGGAGCGACTCGGAAAGCCCGCTCAAATACTCAAGCACTCTGGATCGCGCCCAATAGGGGGCAGTGCCATCTTCAAAAATCACATAGACGAACGAAAAGCCGTAGAAGGAATAGCCGCGAACCACCTTCGCCCCTGGTACGGAGAGCATTTTAGCGGTGATCGGATAGGTGACCTGGTCCTGGACAATCTGAGGGGCCTGCCCCTGCCATTCAGTATAGACAATAACCTGCGTATCGGAAAGATCGGGGATGGCGTCCAGTGGGATGTTGCGGACAGCAAAGACGCCGCCGAAAACAAGGGCAATCGTCGCCACCAAAACCACGAACCGGTTCTTCAACGAATAATCGATGATGTTTTTTAGCATGGGGGGGGCGTGAATCGTTGAATCGTTGAATCGTGAAGCGTTAAAGCGTCAGGAGTGTGTCAATGTTGTGAGTGCTCTTGCTTCCATTTTTGTTCGGCCTTGGCGCCATGGGCGATTGTGCTGGTTTCGACTAGTTTCATTCCGCATTTCGGGCATTTGCCCGGTTGGTCGGAAACCACGTCGGCGTGCTCTTTCATGGGGCAAGTGTAAAGCGTTATTGCGCCAGCCGCAGGCTCGGTTTTTGCTGGCGGCGGCGCTTTCATGACCGGAATCAGGGTCATCCCGCATTTAGGGCACTTGCCTGATTTGGATTCGTGGACATCCGCGTGTTCCGGCATGGGGCAGGTAAAATAATCGACCGCCGCGCCGGGGCGAATCTTGGCCAAAAGCGATTCGCTTACCGAAACCAAGGCCATCCCGCAGAGCGGACATGGGCCGGGATGATCGTATTGAATCGAAACGTGCTCGGGCATCGGGCAGATATACACCGTTTTTTCAGCGACGGCAGGCAATCCTGTGTTGACAGACTCGGGTTTAATCTCGGCTCCAGTCTTGCCTGGCTGGCTCATTTTTTGAATCGCCTCCCGCAACTGGCTCTCCGAGTCCAACATGAATTGCCCCGAAACGACCACGCGCTCACCCGTCTTGAGTCCACTCAAAACCTGATAGGAATCGCCCCCAGACCTCGGCCCCAGCACAACAACGCGCGGTTCGAAATGCCCGCCATCCAACGCCACAAAAACCGTGTTTTTCTCGCCACTGCGTAATACAGCGGAATCCGGCACCAGCACGGCGGACGGAGTTAGTTCCGCATCGAGTTCTACCGTGGTAAACATGCCAGGCTTCAGAAAATAGCCGGGATTGTGGAACTCCATGCGGACGCGGGCGGTGCGAGTCCGATCATCAATGGTTGGATAGATATAAGTCACACGCCCGCGAAACTTTCGGTCCGGCATATACGAAAGGCTGACGGTGGCTTCCTGCCCCAAGGAAACAAATGCCAGATCCTGCTCGTACACCTGCGACTGAACCCAAACCAACGAGAGATCGGCCAGTCGATAAAGCTTCATCCCGGCATCAACCATCTGCCCCTCAATCGCCAGTTTTTCGACCACAATCCCGTCGCGAGGAGCCAATACGCGCAATGTTTTTTTGACTTGTTTGGTTCGTTCCAATTCGGCGATTTGTTCGTCGGAAATGTCGAAATACTTAAGTTTATTCCGCGCGGCCGACTTCAGGCTCTCATCCGAACTGGGAGCCAACAAATACTCAGTTTGGGCGCTATAGAGGTCGGGGGAATAGAATTCAAACAGCGGGTCGCCCCGGTGAACCTGCTGGCCAGTCGAATCGACATATAGTTTTTCGATCCATCCCTTGACCTTCGTGGTGACATCAAGAAGCGAGGGCTCCGCAAAATCAACCGAACCGACGCTTCGCACCACCCGTCGCACGGGGCCGTTGGTTACGATGCCCAGGCGCAACCCCATGTTTTGAACCGTGACCGGATCGATCGTGATGGTCGAACTGGGGGACTTATCGCTTCCGGTCGAATCGGCCTGACGCCGAATCGGCGTGAGTTTCATCTCGCAAATCGGACAGAGTCCCGGCTTGTTTTGAATAACTTGCGGATGCATGCCACAGGTCCAAAGTTGCTCAGTCTGCGAGGATGACGCGCCTGTGGCGGGGATGGAGGTCGAGCCAAAATGGTAGCCGACCGCCGCCGCCAAAGCGGCCACAGTAAGCAGCGCGATAAATTTTCCAATCAGTTTCATCGAACACTTGTAGTTGTTGATACACCAGGAATTCCGGAAGTAACTATTCACGTAGCATAGGCATCCTTGCCTGTGCCCCTCCATCCGGCGAGCGTCAGCGAGACGCTAATTTCTCCTTCTGACCATAACTGTTACCGACGATTATTAGCGAGATCTCCGCAATGGCGATCTCCCGCTCAACCCGCGCTTCGACTTCCATCAGTTCAAACTCAAGCAGCATGCGCTGGGCATCAATCACGTTCAAGAAGTCGGTCTGCCCCGAGAGATAAGCGGAGCGCGATACCTCCAATGCCATGCGAGCCTTCGGAAGCAGCCGTTCGCTTACCAAAGAAAGCGCCCGACTATTTTCCCGATAAGAAAACGATTTGTCGGCATAATCGACTGCCAAGGCAATTTCTTCAGCAGAGAGTCGAGCTTGCGCGGATTTCTTTCCGGCTTGGGCTTCGGCAAGCTGCGCCGCCAGTTTGTCACGCCAGACCGGCAGATTAACCGAGACCTGGGGACGATATAACGTGGGAGAGGATTTGACGTCAGCTTCGACGCCAACCGACCAATCTGGCAGTCGCGCCTTGCGGGCCACTGACATGGTGGCTTCCGCCTGGCGAACCTCCGCTTCCATCGCCCTAAGCCGCGGATTGCGCGCCATGGCATTGGTCAGCAACGTCTGCGAGGTCAGGTCGAGCGAGGTGGTTTCAAATTGCGTCGGCACCGGCGGATCGGGATTCTCAGGACGCAAGCCCATCGAAGCCTTGAACTGCGCCATCAACAAAGCGCGCGAGTCTTCGAGATTTTCGATTTCAGTCTCACGCCGGGCCTGTTCAATTTGAGCGCGCAAAACATCCTGAAGAGTTCCCTTTCCCGTTTCATTTTGAGTCCGCGCCACTTTTTCAAGCTCAATCAACAACGCGAGCGTGTCACGGTTGACACGAACTTTTGCGTCAAGAAGATGCAACCGGTAATACGCCTGCTTGAGATTGAAAGTAGTCTGAAGAATGCGCGACTGAAACTGGAAATACTTTCCACTGCTCTCGGCGCTGGCTACTGCTGCAGCGGCATGGCGTTTGCCTGGCCCGGGCAGATCGAACATCAACCCCGGCATCAGCGAGGTGATTGTATCCATGATATCCGATTGAAAGGTCAGCCGGGGATCCGGAAACGACCGCGCTGTGGTAATCCGCTCGACCGATGCCGCCCAATCGTAATACGCAGCTTCGATCGAAGGTTCATTCAGAACCGCATAGACCAAATGATTACTCAACCCGGCATCCGCAGTCAGCGCTGGCAACTCCGGACGATGACCGTCTGGACGATACTCCGCGCGAACCGCTCTAATATCATCGCGTGCGTGACGCTCGGCATCCGTGGGAATGCCTTTACACCCGACCACCAGCAATGCCAACAGACAACACCCAACCAAGCTGGCGCGATGGCAAAACTTCAGATTTTCAAAGGTGAATTTCATTCACTATCTGGTTATTTATACCGTGTTCCAGCGGAAAATCCTACGATAAAAGCGACGCGTTTCATCTGGCGCATCTCCAGCGTCTGAACTTGCTGCCCACCAGCTATATCTTTCCCAAAGAGCTGCGCGGCGCGCGTGCGCGACATGCTGCGCCGCCGGATGCTCCTGGCGCAACAGCGCACAGCCCAAGTGCTCAGTTTTGAATCGCTGGTGGAGCGCGACACCGGAGAGAGTATTTCAACGGCCAAGATCAAGGCACTCGAAGCTGAGGATGTCAATCAAGTGCTCAACGGTAATGAATCGGTGCTCATGAGGCAGGTCAACGTGCGCATAATTGACGCGTTTGATAAGGAAATTGCCAAGCTCGAAAAAGGAGCCAAAGCCAGGCTCAAGCTGCTGCATGACCCGTGAAATCACCTGTAAAGACGCGCAGGAAAGGAGTTCAACAAGACGCAGTATTATCCAAGCAGGTGTACGCGCAGTTGAGCGGACCGCAGTTGAGTGTGATTTTGGATGTGGAGCCTATGCGCCAAGGGGAGAAGGAATGCGCGGGGCTTTGCGGTTGCTGCACCGGATTCGTCAGAACACTGCGCCTCGATAACGAGGCGCTGGCAGGCCAGAGGCCTACCTACATAATGAGAATTGCGTGATCACCCTAATCTATCATTGCATTGCCTTATGCTGAATCTATTTCGCTTGCTTTATTCGCTGAACTTATTGTATAGCCTGCAACGTGCAGGCGACAACCAAAAAACAGGGGTTCACGTTGATCGAATTGCTGGTCGTGATCGGGATTATCGCAATCCTGGCGGCCTTGATTTTCCCATGCCTGGCCAGCGCCAAAGCCAAAGCCCAAAGCATAACCTGCCTCAATAACCTTAAGCAGTGGGGTGTGGCGGCTCATCTCTTTGCTGCGGATAACGAGGACTTTCTTCCTCGGGACGGCAGTATTACAGGCAACTCGACCGACAGCGGTTGGTATGTTGATCTTCCTCGGGCGATGGGGATCGAGCCATATAACCAAATGCCCTGGCGAACCAACGCAGACGCAGCTTTGGGACACTCGATCTGGATTTGTCCGGCCAATCTGCGTCGCAGCAATGGCCACTATCTTTTCCACTACTGCTTGAACGAAAATATCAACAGCACTGGCAATGAAAACCGCCCGGTACGGCTTTCCTCAATTAACCGCCCAAACGCGATGATCTGGATGTTTGATAGCAAGAATCTGCCGCCAGCCGGCTCGGCTAATTTCGCTCATACCAATCTCCACAACCACGGCGCGCAGTTTGTGTTTCTCGATACCCACGCCTGCCGGTTTCACAGCCGAGAGTTTTGGAATTACTCGAAAGACAAACCGATTACAAATAATCCGAGCTTGGTTTGGTTTCCGTGATTATCCGGTTGCCTCTCTCTTTGTTTTGACACTATCTTTGGCGAGAACGAATGAAACGAACTCTAGTGGTACTGGCCGCAGGCATGGGAAGCCGCTATGGCGGCTTGAAACAAATTGACCCCGTCGGCCCTGGCGGGGAAGTAATCATAGACTATTCAGTCTTCGACGCCGTGCGCGCCGGGTTTAACAAGTTGGTCTTTGTCATCCGGCATGACATTGAGGATGCGTTCAAGGAAACAATTGGTCGGCGGTTCGAGTCTCATTTGCCGGTTGAATATGTTTTCCAAGAGCTTGATCTCCCTCAAGGAACAGCGGTTCCGTCCGCGCGGAAAAAACCGTGGGGCACCGCCCACGCCATCCTGATGGCAGCCGACGTTGTGGCCGAACCGTTTGCGGTCATTAACGCCGACGACTTTTACGGCGCGGATTCGTTTCGGATACTGGGCGCACACCTGGGCTCCGGCAGCGCCGATTACGCCATGGTAGGATTTACCCTGCGCAATACGGTGTCGGATTTTGGCGGCGTCGCCCGTGGTGTTTGTGAGCTGACGACAGAGGGGTGCCTCAAATCGGTCGTAGAAGTGTTTGGCATTGAGAAACAGGGTCAGGGCGTCAAACCAACGGCCAAAGCTCCGGCTGACATTCGTTTGACCGGCGAGGAAATTGTCTCGATGAACATGTGGGGATTCAACCCGTCGCTCTTTGCGCACCTGCGCCACGATTGGGCCGCGTTTATTGCGACTCATGACCAGGACGAAAAAGCCGAGTTTTTCATTCCTACGGTCATCAATAATCTGGTCTCCTCAGGCCAGGAACGCCTCAGAGTTCTGCCAACGTCGTCACTCTGGTTCGGTGTGACCTATCGCGAGGACCGCCCCATGGTCATTGAAAGCATCAGCAAGCTTATCGCCAAAGGCGAGTATCCCGAAAGGCTCTGGGCATGAGAATTCTTGTCACCGGCGGTGCCGGGTTCATCGGCAGCCATATCGTTGAACATTTCCAAGGCAAAGCCGAGGTGCGCGTGTTGGACAACCTGCGCTCGGGCTACAAGCGCAACTTGGAAGGCTTCCAGCACGAATTCATTGAAGGATCGATTCTCGACCGCAATTGCGTCCGGAAGGCGGTTGAAGGTGTGGACTATATTTTTCACCTGGCTGCCATGATCAGCGTCCCCGAATCGATGCTCAAACCGATCGACTGCGTCGAGATCAACGCCACCGGCACCTTGGTTGTTCTGGAGGAAGCCGCCCGCGCCAACGTCAAGAAGCTTGTCCTCAGCAGTTCGGCTGCAATTTACGGCGATAATCCTATCACACCCAAGCTGGAGAGCATGTTGCCCGAGCCGAAAAGTCCTTACGCGATCACAAAGCTCGACGGCGAGTATTACTGCAAGATGTTCACCACGGAAGGCCGTCTCCAGACGGCGTGCCTGCGCTACTTCAATGTCTTTGGCCCGCGCCAGGATCCTCGAAGCCAATACGCCGCCGCAGTTCCAATCTTTATTGATCGCGCCTTCAAGAACGAGCCGATTACCATCTACGGCGATGGCGAGCAAACGCGCGATTTTATTTACGTTAAAGACATTGCCGGCGCGAATGCGTTTTTCGCGACGCAGTCGTCGGCCACCGGTGTGTTCAATGTCGCTTACGGTGGAAAGATCACGATCAAGGAATTGGCCACCACCATTTGCCAACTAACCAGGTCGCACTCGGAAATCCGCTACGCTCCCGAGCGATTGGGCGATGTCAAACATTCCATGGCCGCCATCGACGCTCTGCGCGCCACCGGCTTTGTCCCCGCTGGCAACCTGCGCGACGCCCTTCAAGCCACCCTTCAAGCCATGCGCCCAACGTAGAGCAGCGCTTCCTGCCTGCTCCGTCTGGAATGGCCGAAAAAATGCGGTAGAGTAGGAGCGGAGTTTTCCTCCGCTCCCCTCGTCAAGCCGTGCGTACAGATTTCCATTACACGGCTTTCTTGCATGCGCTTTATCTCAAGCATTCGCGTTCCTTTGCTCTATAACGGCTCCAACCCGAGATTCATCAAATGTCTGTAGTAGCTACACCCTTCGGGCATCTTGTGGCCACGCTGGCTGCGTCGCTGTAGATGCCCAATGACCCGGTTTCGGATGAAGTGGTTCAGATCGCTGGTCAACGACAATTATTTTTCACTAGCCTGGATTTCCACGAGAAAGAGTTCGACTAAGTCTTGAGCTGTTTTTGAGGGCCATTATAGGTCGTTAAACGTAGCGTTATTCCACCAAGGGACCGGGGCGGAAATGATGG
>CAIUEN010000248.1 GCA_903898185.1 uncultured Verrucomicrobiales bacterium | reverse complement strand
TAAAACGGCTGAAGACTCACATTCCAAGCGTATCACCCGACTCAAGTCGGGTGTTACTGAGAAGCAAATCAGCATGAACTATTTTTCCTCAATTCAACACCCTGGCGCGACCCTGCCCACGCGCCAGACCTTCTTTGACGATGAACCCGCTACATCAACTTCCCCAATTGGCAGGCGCTGATGGACTGTGTGCCCGGGTGTGTGACCGGAAAGTAACCTTGTGGGGCAGACCTCTGGTCTGCCGGTTGAATGGGTCTCTGCCCCATCGAATCCGCATCTCCCCAGAGCCAATCCACGGAGTCAGAGACTCCGTCAACTGGCAGGTTAGAGAGGTTACTTTTTGGTCACGCACCCTGTGTGCCCCAAAACGGTGATTTTTCGATAAAAATCCGGGGGAAGTGAAAAAGAGGATGTTTTTGATGTTCTTACGATAATTCTCACTTATCCAATGGGATGTGCTACTAATGACTTTCTGAAAAAGAGTCGTTTTCTGCCAGACACTAGTTACGCTTAACCTTGAACGACATGAACGCCGCTCAATCCATTCGTGAACTTAAACTCCTGCTGCCGCAGTGTCTTTTGAAAGACCAACTGCGGATCGGTTGGCGTTTGGCTGGCTGGCTCAAGAAAAATCCCGATCCCACGCTAGTCCCGCCATATCTGGAGGCTTGGCTGACGGAGGCGATGAACTCAGTCGATCTGCGTCAGCGCCGCCAGGAACGGCTGCCGACAATTGACTATCCGCCGTTGCTCCCCATTACAGCCAAACGGGAAGAAATCGTGGCTGCCATTCGCGCTCATCAAGTGCTGGTCATCGCAGGCGAAACCGGATCGGGCAAGACGACGCAGATTCCGAAGATGTGCCTGGAGGCGGGTTTTGGCATTCGCGCGCAGATCGGCTGCACTCAACCACGCCGCGTCGCCGCCCATGCGCTCTCACGGCGACTGGCTGAGGAGTTGAACATGGAATGGGGGCGGGAAATCGGCTGCAAGGTGCGCTTCTCCGATGACACCAGTCCACGGACTTACATCAAGTTCATGACCGATGGCATGCTGCTGGCCGAAGCGCAGGGCGATCCGGTGCTGAGCGAATATGAGGTCATCATCCTGGATGAAGCGCACGAGCGCTCTCTGAACATCGATTTTCTTCTGGGGCGGCTGAAGCAGCTTCTCGCCAAACGCAACGATCTCAAATTGATCATCACTTCGGCCACCATTGACACGCAGTCGTTTTCGCGCGCCTTTGATAACGCCCCTATCATCGAAGTTTCCGGGCGGCTTTATCCGGTGGATGTCGTGTATGCCCCGTTTGACGAAGCCTCTGAAGAGGAAGGCGATTTCACTTACGTCGATGCGGCGGTAAACGCGGTCGAGAACCTGTTGATCGAATCGTCTTATGGCGATCTGCTGGTCTTCATGCCCGGCGAGCGGGACATCATGGAAACGCGCGATCTGCTGCAAACTCGCGGCATCGGCGACACAGAGGTCATTCCGCTTTTTGGCCGTCTCTCACCCGCCGAGCAACAGCGGATTTTTGCGCCCTCGCCCCGCCGCAAAATCGTAATCGCCACGAATATTGCCGAAAGCTCGCTGACTGTTCCGGGCATCCGCTATGTCGTTGATACCGGGTTGGCCCGAATCAGCCGCTATAACACACGCACACGAACCAAACGCCTGCCCATCGAGCCGATTGCCCAAAGCAGCGCCAACCAGCGCAAAGGCCGCTGTGGACGCGTGGCCGAAGGCGTTTGCGTCCGCCTCTATTCCGAAGCCGATTTTCTGGCGCGCCCACCGTTCACGCAGCCGGAAATTCAACGCGCCAATCTGGCCGAGGTGATCCTGCACCTCAAGGCGTTCAATTTGGGGGATATCGAGACGTTTCCGTTCATCGAACCTCCAGCGCCAGCCGCGATCCAGGGTGGCTATCAACTGCTGCGCGAACTGGACGCGATGGATGAGCAGCGCGAACTGACCGAAATTGGCCGCCAACTGGCCTGGCTGCCGGTTGACCCGACCATTGGACGGATGATTTTGCAGGCCCGCCGCGAGGGAGCTTTAAAGGAACTGCTGATCATCGCCGCCGGATTGAGCATCCAGGACCCGCGCGAGCGCCCATTGGAGAAGCAAAACGAAGCCGCTGCCGCCCATCAGCGCTTCAATCATCCAAAATCCGATTTCCTGACGTTGTTGAATATTTGGAACGCCTTTCACGACACGCTCGAATCGCTCAAAACGCAGAATCAGTCCCGCAAGTTCTGCAAAAACCATTTCTTGTCGTATCAACGAATGCGCGAATGGCGGGACATTCACGCGCAACTCGAAGAGATGGTCGATGAGATGGACTCCAATTCGCCCAGTCCAGCCAAAGGCGCAGGGGCGTCTCCTGACCAGAGCAGCTCTAAAGTGGGTTGGAGTTCACAGAGCCAGAGGTTCCAGTCGAACAGTCGGCACAACCAAAACGAGGCGCTGTCAGCCTCACAAGAGCGCGATTTTGCGGCGATTCATAGATCCATCCTCACGGGTCTTTGGGGCCATGTCGCGCTTCGCAAGGAGCGCAACTTTTATCAGATCTCCGGAAACCGCGATGTGATGATCTTTCCGGGTTCGGCGATGTTCGCAAAATCGGCCGAGAATCGGCGGGGACCGCAGCCCAAGCCCGCTGTCAAGGACTCTGTCAATAACTCGCAACCACTGTGGATTGTGGCGGGCGAAGTGGTCGAGACCTCGCGGCTTTTTTTGCGAACCGTGGCGGAAATCGACCCGCTCTGGATCGTTGAACTTGCGCCGCACCTCATCCGCCGATCATTTGTCGATGCGCACTGGGCGCCAAACAAGGGAAACGTCATGGCGCTCGAACGCGTGCTGCTCAACGGCTTGGTCGTCCTTGAACGCATGGTTCCGTATGGCAAGGTCAACCCCAAGGAAGCCACAGACATCTTCATCCGCAATGCGCTGGTTGAGGAAGGACTGGCCGACCATTTTCACCGGCCCGGTCCGGCCCGCAACGCGTCATCCACGGACGACGATGCCGCAACCGATGGCAAGAGGGACGTCTCGCGACTGCCCGCCATCTATGGGTTCTTGCAGCACAACCGCCAGTTGCGCGAAAAAATCGAACTCTGGCAAACGCGGCTTCCCCACCGGGTTGCGTCGGATCTTGATGAATCGGTTTATCAAGCCTACGCGAAGCAGCTTGAGAATGTCTCGTCCATCCCGGAATTAAACCGTTTTCTCCACGACGCGTGCGCGAGCAATCCGAAGTGCCTGCATATTTCCGCCGCCGACCTCCTTGGCAATTACGAGCAAGCATTCAATGGCAATCAGTTTCCTGACACGGTGGCGGTTGGATCTCAGAACGTGCCGTTGAGCTACGCCTACGCCCCCGGCGAAGACCGCGACGGTGTCACCATTCAACTGCCGTTCACGCTGGCCCAAGTGATCGATCCCGCAGCCCTCGACTGGGCCGTGCCCGGATTACGCGAGCCGCAGATATTGCATCTACTCCAGTCGCTGCCCAAAGCAATCCGCCGCACATTGATGCCTCTGCCACCCAAAGCCAAAGAAATGGCGCAGGTGTTTCAGCCGACCGGGACCGATTTCCTGCCCGCTCTCGCCGAGCATATCCACCGGGAATACGGCGTGGAAATTCCATCTGCAGAATGGAATATCAGCATCCTGCCAGCGCATTTGCGCCCTCGATTCGAAGTGCTGGATCGCGATAAAAAGCCGGTTGTTCAAGGCCGCGACCTGCGCGCATTGCGCGAACAACTTCAGAAACATCAGACATCCAACGAATCCGAAGCCTGGTTGCAGGCGGTGCGGAAATGGGAACGATACGGGCTTAAAGAATGGAACTTCGGCGACGTGCCCGAGCAAATTGTCGTGGCGGACATTGCCGGTTTTCCGCTGCGCGGTTTCCCAAGTCTTCAATTGGAGGACAACGACGTGAGTCTGCGCCTTTTCCGAAACGCTGAGGAAGCCGCCCAAGCGCATGCCCAAGCTGTTCCACGCCTGCTCGAAAACGCGTTGCTGCGCGAATTGGGATGGCTGGCGAAGGATCTGCGTGGGCTTGCCCGCTGGCGCGATCTGTATGTGACACTGGGGCCAGTCGAAGATCTGGAGACAACGGCTCTGGAGAATGTCAAGAAACACTTCTTCTTCCCTCGCGAAACATGGCCGAGAACCGCCGACGGTTTCAATCAGCTTGTGGAAGATATCCGCGCTCAACTTCCCGGCATGGCCGCCAAGTTGATTGACTGGGTTGGAGAGATTTTGAAAGCGCGCCAGGCGCTCGTCCTCTGCCGCAAACCCTATCCCCAACTCGCAAGCGATCTGGCCCGGTTGCTGCCGCCGCAATTCCTTCGGCACACCCACTTCGCTCGCCTGCAACATTTATCCCGCTACCTGAAAGCAGCGCAAGTCAGGGCCGAACGCGCTTCTGTAAATCCTTCCAAAGACCAGGAAAAACTCCGCCGCATTCAACCCTACGCCGACGCCCTTCAGTCGATCATTACCCGCAAAAAGTCCCTGGCCGCGTTTAAGAAACTGGACATCCTGCGCTGGAGTCTTGAGGAATACCGCGTTTCCATCTTTGCCCAGGAACTTGGCACCGCCGAACCCGTCTCGCCCAAGCTCATCGAGAGTCTGCTGTCAGAAATCAATGCCCTGCCATAGCGTAGAACAGGCATCCTTGCCTGTTCGGGATAGCGGGAGACAGTCTTGCCCAAGTAGCCTATGTCACTCATTTTTCGCACGACCAGCCAGTGGTGGTACGGATATTTCCGTGTTCATAACGAGGAATTGACCGTTGGTTTGAAGGTTCGAGTCATGGGAACCCGCCCAAAGAGCTTGCGCGATGAACGCGCCGCCGCCTATGGATGGAAGCTTGAACCGCACACGCCAACCATAGCCCCCATGATTCGTCGGTTTTGTTCAATTTTTCACTTATACTCCATCCATTTCCAAGTTATGGCAAAAGTCTCCCTATCTCTTTGATTCCTATCATCTGCGTTCATCTGCGTTCATCTGTGGTTACGGAAAAAGAAATCGCCAATACTCGAAGGGGTGGCATACTGCTTCAGTAGATCAATTGGTGCGGGCTAAGATTTGATGTGCTACTCAGGCCATCATGCGGTGTCGCGCCCAACCAGGCGCGGGAAGCTCTGTTGAAACTCACAGAATCATGAAGACGAAATCTGAAACGAAACGCCGGTCAAAAACACCGGTGCAGTGCGTTGACCAAGAGAAACCGGCATCGCTGGCGGGCATCTCCTTCCCCATTGTTGGCATTGGCGCCTCTGCTGGCGGACTTGAAGCCTTGGAGCAGTTCCTGGGAGGCGTCCCGCCCGACAGCGGCATGGCCTTTATTATTGTGCAGCATCTGGACCCGACGCAGAAAGGGATATTGACTGAACTGCTCCAGCGCGCCACCGGCATGAAGGTCATCCAGGTACGGGATCGCCTCCAGGTTCAGCCGAACTGCGTCTATGTGATCCCGCCCAACAAGGATATGTCGATTTTGCACGGATTCCTGTACTTGCTCGAACCGGCGGCGCCGCGTGGATTGCGCCTGCCGATTGATTTTTTCCTTCGCTCTTTGGCGCAGGACCGGCAGGAGCGGAGCGTCGGGGTGATTCTCTCGGGCATGGGATCGGACGGCACGCTGGGACTGCGGGCCATCAAGGAGCGGGCGGGCCTGGTGCTGGTGCAAGAGCCGACGACTGCCAAGTTTGACGGCATGCCGCGCAGCGCCATTGACGCTGGGTTGGCGGATATTGTGGCTTTGGCGGGCCAATTGCCGGGGAAGATTCTCGCGTATCTGCAGCGCTCCCCGCTGATCGTCCACACCGAAGTTGTCCTGGATGACAAGGCGCAGAGCGCCCTGGAGAAAGCGGTCATCCTGCTGCGCGCCCACACCGGCCACGACTTTTCACTCTACAAACGGAATACCCTCTGCCGCCGCATTGAGCGCCGCATGGGGATTCACCAGATCCACAAGATGGCGACCTACGTCCGTTACTTGCAGGAGAACTCGCAGGAGCTGGATCTGCTTTTCAAGGAGTTGTTGATTGGGGTGACGAATTTTTTTCGCGATCCGGAGGCGTGGGAGCAGTTGCTCAAGGCTATTCCAACGCTGCTGGCCAACCATCCGCCCGGCCAGGCCCTGAGGGCGTGGGCGCCCGGATGCTCCACCGGGGAGGAAGCCTATTCGCTGGCCATCGTGTTCAAGGAGGCGGTGGAGATGGCCAAGATCAATGCCAATTTCGCCCTTCAAATTTTCGCCACCGATCTGGACCATGACGCGATTGACAAGGCCCGCCAAGGGGTGTTTCTGGACAATATTGCCGCCGACGTGTCGCCGGCGCGGCTGAGCCGCTTTTTTGTCAAGGAAGAACGGGGCTACCGGGTGCGCAAAGAGATTCGCGAGATGGTGATTTTCGCGCCGCAAAATCTCGTCATGGATCCGCCTTTTACCAAGCTGGACATCGTGATTTGCCGCAACCTGCTCATCTACCTGGCGCAGGAGGTGCAGAAGAAACTGATTCCGCTGTTTCACTACAGTCTGAATTCCGGTGGAATCTTGTTTCTGGGCAGCGCGGAGACCATTGGCGACTCCACGGACCTCTTTGAACCGATCAACGGCAAATCGCGGCTCTTCAGGCGCACAGAGTCAGCGTTGCGGCCCGAACTGGTGGAGTTTCCATCCTCTTTCAGGGCAGGCACGCCCGCCGACCTTGAGAGGCGTCCAGCGATAAAGCCGCCCGCCAGTTTGCAGTCCCTGGCTGATCAGTTGGTTCTGCAGCGTTACGCCCCGCCCACAGTGCTTGTCAACGACAAAGGCGACATCTTCTACATCAGCGGACGCACGGGCAAATACCTGGAACCAGCCGCGGGCAAGGCCAACTGGAATCTCTTTGCCATGTCCCGTGAGGGTTTGCGCTACGAGCTGGCTGCCGCATTTCAGAAAGCGCTCCGGCAAACGGAAAGTGTCGCCCTGCGCGGGCTCAAGGTGGGCGCCAGCGGCGCTGAACAGCGTTTCGATGTGAGTGTCCAGAAACTCAAGGAACCCGGCCCGCTGCACGGACTGGTGATGATTGTTTTCACTGATGTGGCCGCGCCGGAGCCCGCCAAAGCGACGGAAACTCAGCCCAAGACTCACGCTCCGAGCGCGCGCCTGGCCGAGCTGGAGCAAGAACTTCTGCTGTTACACGCCGAGGCCGGGAGCACTCACGAAGAGATGCAGACCTCGCAGGAGGAGCTCCGGTCGGCCAACGAGGAACTTCAATCCACCAATGAAGAACTGCAGTCAACCAACGAGGAATTGACCACCTCAAAGGAGGAGATGCAGTCGCTGAACGAAGAACTCCAGACCGTCAACGCTGAGTTGCAGGCCAAGGTAAACGAATTCTCGCGGACCAGCAACGACATGAAGAACCTGCTCAACAGCACGGATATTGCGACCTTGTTTCTGGATAATGATCTCAATGTGCGACAGTTTACCCCGCAGGTGACCAAGATCACCAAGCTCATTCCCACCGACGTCGGCAGGCCCATCACCGACGTCGTCTCGGACTTGGATTACCCGACTCTGGCCAAAGACGTTCGCGAAGTGCTCAAGACGCTGGCCTCGGCGGAAAAACCGATTGGCGCGAGCGATGGCCGCTGGTTTAACGTGCGCATCATGCCCTATCGCACGATGGACGACCGCATTGATGGTGTCGTCATCACGTTTGCGGACATCACCATCTCCAAAGCGCTGGAGTCCACCTTGCGGATAACGCAGGCCGGTTTGGAGAAACAGGTCGCCAAACAATCGGCGAAGAGGGAAAAACGAAGTGCCGGTCAGTGAACAGCGCTCCATGAAGAAAAAAACACCCGCCTCAACCGCTGTTGGCGGATTGCGTCGCCGCGCTGAAGCCCGGCTCCGTAAAGAACCGCAGGCCAAGGCGGGATTTGCGAAGTCGCAAGCCGCCCCGCAACGTCTGCTTCACGAATTGCAAGTCCACAAGGTGGAACTGGAGATGCAGAACGTCGAACTCCAGGAAGCACGGGATCGAATGGAGACCTTGCTGGAAAAATACACCGACCTCTATGATTTTGCGCCGGTCGGCTATTTCTCGCTGGATGAAGAGGGTCGAATTCTGGATGTAAACCTGACGGGAGCCACTCTTCTTGGGGTGGAGCGCTCCCGCCTGATCCGCCGACGCTTGCAGCAATTTGTGGCGCCAACAAGCCGTCCGGGGTTTCTGCGTTTCCTTGGGCAAGTCTTCGGCGGCGTTGGAAAGAAGGTCTGCGAAGCAGCGCTTCAGAACGAAGGCGGCGCGGAGTTTTGGGCTGATCTTCAGGCCATTTGGGCAGCTTCGCTGCCGGGCGAGCGCAAATGGTGCCGGGTATCGATTTCAGACATTACCACCCTCAAGCGGGGTGCGGAGGCGCAACAGCGCGCGGCCGCACTGGCGCTCATGAACCGGGAGCTCACGCAGGAGATTGTCCGGCGGCAGGCGCTGGAGCAATCCCTCAAGAAGAGCGAGCAACACCAGAGCCAGTTGTTGGCAGAGTCGCGCCAGATGCAGGAACAACTGCGGCATCTGTCCCATCAGATACTGCAGGCGCAGGAAGAGGAACGAAAGCGCATCAGCGGTGAGTTGCAGGATGAAATCACCCAAACCTTGGTGGGCATCAATGTCCATCTGGAAACCTTGTCACGGGCGGCAACGGTTAACCCCAAACGGCTCAAGCAGAAGATCGCCCAAACACAACGGCTGGTTGAAAAATCGGTGAACATTGTGCATCAATTTGCCCTGAAGTTGCGCCCGACAACCTTGGACGATCTGGGGCTGATCGTCACGCTTCATTCCTTCATGAAGGAATTCCTGAAGCGGACGGGCATTCGCGTTGATTTCACGACGTTTGCCGAGGTGGAACAACTGAACGGCGGTCAGCGAACCGTCATCTATCGGGTTGTCCAGTCCGCGCTTGCCAATGTGGCGGAACATGCGCAAGCCAGTCGGGTAAGCGTGAGCCTCCGGCAAGTCGCCTCAGCCGTTCACATCGAAATTGCCGACAACGGCAAAGCCTTTGATGTGGAGAGGGCGTTGCGCGCCAAAAGAAACAAACGGCAGGGACTTCTAAGCATGAGAGAGCGTGTGGAAATGGTGGGCGGCACGCTGAGTGTCGAATCCGCGCCAGGCCAAGGCACCACCATCCGGGCGCAGATTCCGATGAGATTGCCCTAGTACCGTGAGTCGTAAATTCGTGAGTCGGATCGAAGCTCCTTTTACCCAGTAAAATGAGAGTTCAACCTGAATTCAGCAGTTGCAGTTAACCACAAAGATCGCAAAGAGCACAAAGAAAGCTGGTTACAGAGGCTACAGTTCGGGATGATAACTCACCCTGCGGTGAACCTGTTTCTAACGGAAATGCGCAGCAAGTTCCTCTCTATGTGTTCTTTGTGCTCTTTGTGGTTAAATGAATTGCCGTTCTTGGGTTCAACGGTTTAACGAATTACGATTCAACGATTCAACGATTCAACGATTCAACGATTCAACGATTC
The DNA here is from genome assembly GCA_903898185.1 of uncultured Verrucomicrobiales bacterium. Classification (GTDB taxonomy): domain Bacteria; phylum Verrucomicrobiota; class Verrucomicrobiia; order Limisphaerales; family Palsa-1400; genus CAIUEN01. The sequence goes on along the minus strand of CAIUEN010000248.1, from coordinate 826 downwards.
AACGATTCAACGATTCAACGATTCAACGATTCAACGATTTTTCATGACACGAGCAATCACATCCATAAGAGTCTGTAACTCATAAGGTTTGCTCAAGAACGCCTGAGGCAGTTCGGGATGGTTGCCTGCCATCACTTGGGCCTCGCTGTAGCCGCTGGCCAGGATCACCGGGATGTCGGGCACAAGCTTGCGCAAGGCTGTCAAGGTGTCCCAGCCATTCATGCGCGGCATGGTCAGATCGCACAGAACGCAACGGATTTCGTCACGATGCTGCTCGAATACTTCCAACGCCTCAACACCGTCCGCCGCCGCAAGCACTGTAAAACCGGATCGCTTGAGCGCAAGCGAAACCGCTCGGCGCAAAGTCGGCTCGTCATCGACCACCAGCACCGTGCCGCCTCCTGCTGCTTTTGGGCTTTGTGCCACTTGGATCGGCTTTTGGGGAATTGCTTCCGCCAACATAGGCAGGAAGACACTAAAAACGCTCCCTTTGCCTAGTTGACTCTCCACTGTGACGCACCCTTCGTGCGCCCTCACAATCCCTAGAACCACAGACAGACCTAGCCCTCTCCCTGTGAATTTGGTGGAGAAGAACGGATCGAAGAGCTTGTCGATATTCTCAGCGGCGATCCCGCAGGCTGAATCCACCATTTCCAGACAGGCGTAGGCAACGCCTTGCAGGTGAAAATCAATGGGAAAACGGTTGACTGCGGGAATATCCGCTGTGGGAACGGTCTTGACGGTCAGGCGAGTGACGCCTCGTGCTTCCCCCATAGCCTCACAGGCGTTGGTAAGCAGGTTGGTCAAAATTTGCTGGATCTGGTTT
>CAIUEN010000247.1 GCA_903898185.1 uncultured Verrucomicrobiales bacterium | reverse complement strand
TAATTCCAGCGGTTGTCTTGCTACCGACGCTTTGCCGACTGGAAAGTCGGCGGAACGGCAGACAAGAATGTCTGCGCTACGTCCGAAGATCGTTCCTCGTTTGTGGGGCAAAAAGTAACATTCTTACCCGTTCAAAGTACAGCGTCTCGCTGACGCTCGACGGAAATAGGGGCACAGGCAAGGATGCCTATGCTACCTGGGGTTGCCTTATGTTTACATTAGCATGGAATTGAACGCTCAGGAAATAAAAAGCCTCGACCTGACCCTGCCCAGCGCCGGGGCAAACCTGGCCTGCGACGAAGCGTTGCTGGATGCGTGCGAGGCCGGTGTCGGCCCTCAGGCGCTTCGGTTCTGGGAGCCTTGCGATTATTTTGTGGTTGTTGGCTATGCCAATCAAATTCGGCGCGAGGTTAATGTCGATGCCTGCGCGCGTGAAAATGTCCCGATTCTCCGTCGGTGCAGCGGAGGCGGAACCATCCTGCAAGGGCCCGGCTGCCTGAATTATGCGCTGGTGTTGCGGTTCGACAAATCGTGTCCCCTGGCAAGCGTCTCGGGCACAAACAGCTACGTGATGGAACGTAACCGGCAGGCGCTGACCGCCGCCCTCGGCCTTCCGATCACCGTGCGAGGGTTCACCGACCTGACGGTCAACGATCTCAAATTCTCCGGAAACGCCCAGCGCCGCAAACGGCGGGCACTGATGTTCCACGGGACATTCCTGCTCAATTTTGACCTCGACCGAATCGGGCGTATGCTGCCAATGCCTTCAACAGAGCCGTCATATCGCCAAAGCCGACCCCACCAGTCGTTTTTGACGAACCTGAACATCCCCGCCGCCAAGGTAAGAACAGCGCTTGAGGCAGTCTGGTCCGCAACAACGCCTCTGGAAGTCGCGCCGGACTGCGAACAACTCGTCCGTGAGAATTACGGGCGCGATGAGTGGAACTGGAAGTTTTAAGGTCAGCATAGTACCGTAATTCGTAAGTTCGTGAGTCAGATTGACGCTCCTTTTACCCAGTAAAATCGACCAATTCATTGCTCACAAACTTGCGACTTACCGTAATAGAGTGTTGAATTGATCGGGTTTTTGCTCTGGAAAGGCGCTTTTTTGAAAAAAGCGCTTGTTTTCGTGCATTCTTCGTAATAGTCAGTAGAATAGTTCTATGCGCATACTGATTGCCGAAGACGACTTCACCTCACGCGCCGCGCTGGCGGGCGTGTTGAAAAAGGAAGGCCACGAGGTGGTAGCCACCGTCAATGGCACCGAAGCTTGGCAGGCGTTGCAGCAGCCGGGGGCGCCGATGCTGGCCATCCTCGACTGGATGATGCCGGAGATGGACGGTCTGTCGGTGGTGCGCAAGGTTCGCGCCCTGCAATCTTCCCAATCGCCCTACATCATTATGTTGACGACACGAGGGGAAAAGGCGGATATCATCGCTGGATTAGACGCTGGCGCCAACGACTACCTTAGCAAGCCCTTCGACTCGGGCGAACTCCGCGCCCGCGTTCAGGTGGGCCAACGCATGGTTGAAATGCAGGCCGCGCTGGCTGCCAAAGTCGAGGAGTTGCAAAAGGCGTTCGATCAGATCAAAACCCTGCGTGGCATTGTGCCAATTTGCGCAAGCTGCAAGAAGATCCGGGATGACCAGGGCTTTTGGAATAAGGTCGAGGTCTATATTAGCGAGCACACGGAAGCTGAGTTCAGCCATGGCATGTGCCCTGAATGCATGGCCAAAATGTATCCTGAATATGTCGCTCTCAGCAAAGAGCACAACCAGTGAGTTGTCTATTCAGGGGGAGAAATTAGCGGTTCGCTGACGCTCACCGGAAAGGGGGGCACAGGCAAGGATGCCTATGCTACGTTAATACCTATTTCAGGACAGATCCGGGAGCTCTGGGTATTTCAAGCATGGTGGGCGCTTCGTAGCGGCTGTTGTCTTGCGGATCTATTTGGGTCTGCCTTGTGCGCGAAGGATTGGCATTGAGGGATTGCGCTGTGGGGTTGAACCCGGCAATTCGAGATCCCAATCCAGATTGCGGATATTCATTCTGCGAGGGACGCGAAAACTCGCTGAGGTGTCGCCGTTCGCTGCTGGCTTGCCAAAGGGATTCGTGGATGGGATTGGCCGAGTTTCCAGCGCCTATCGGCGTTGTTGAACTGGGCATGCTGTAGAGCGCCCTGAATTCATTCAGACGGTTTTGCCGGTCGTTCTGCCGCTTCAGGTCATCGTAACCATTTTTCGAGTCTTCTCGCATGCTTCGGAATGGCGAATCTTCAATAGCTGATTTGAGCGAAGACCAGCCACGCCCTCCAGAGCGGTTTTTTGTCTCGGAATCATCCTTGCCGAGCCAATCGTTCCTTGAACTTCCATTGCGCGGATTGTCCGAGGTGCGTCCGGTTGCGCGCCCCAAGGCGGTATCGAGTCGATCTTCACTGTTCCAACTGTGGGTTGACTTGCTGTTGTTCGAATGCAGAGAATCGGGCTTGTCTGAGTCTCCTGAAGCTCCATCGGTCGAGTCGTCCGCAAACCAGTCTTTGTTCTTTTCTTTCCTGGCAGGCTTGATCTCCGACATCATCGGCGCAGGAGGATCGATCTGGTCAAGCGGAGAACCGAATTTCATCAGCTCTGAGGCGTTTTTTGGAGCGGTTTTTTTTTCGCCGACGATCTGTTTTTCGGGATCGGAGAATTCGATTTTCCGCCCGGCGGCAACCTGCTGCGGAATCGCAATTCTCTGCGCGGCGTCGCTCCTGTGCATTGCGAATAACCCGGATGCCACAAGCAGAGCAAGCGCGCTGAATCTGAAATGCCAGATGGATGAAATCATCGAAGCATATATAACAGAATCTCAACCCAAGGTCAAATTGCGCAGAAGTTTGCTAGTTTGCTAGTTTTCAGTTTTCAGCAAGGAGTCGCCAAGGAATGACAGCAATTCTCATTATGTAGGGTAGGCATAGGGTGTTGAATTGATCGGGTTTTTGCTCTGGAAAGGTCATGCATTATTCATGTCGTATCAAATCAAATAGAAGTGAAAGGCTTATTTTGAAAGTCACAGATGGATATCAGTCGCAAGTCAGTGAATCGATTTGTTTTGGCTTGGAAACCGCAGTTGGGTTAACCGCAGAACACGCGGAATATGTGGAAAGAAGAGGCAGAATGTGGTTTTGGAAAAGCCATTCGTCAGATTAAGAATGCATTTTCCGCAATGGGTTCTTTTTCCGCGTATTTTGCGTATTCAGCGGTTTCATCTGCAGTTTTGGATATTAAATTTCAAATTTGAGAATTCACCAAAACTCACATTCCAAGCGTTAACACCCCGCAATTCTCATTATGTGGTATAGACCTCTGGTTTGCCAGCACCTCGCACAGCAATTCTTCCCTACTTCATCATTGGACATTCCTTGTTCGATATTGGATATTCAGGCAGAAACCTTGCACTGCATATTGGGTATTCTTGCTTTGTCTGCAATAATGAATTGCGGTGCTGACACTTTACCTCCTGGTGATTTGCGGGTATCTTGGAATGCATGAGCGAGACTGCCATTTCAGTCACAGATGCCGCAAAAGATTTTTTGCGGCTTCTGGAGGTTGTTGAACGCAAGCGCGAACCGGCAATCTTGGTGCGGGAGGGGAAAGCTGTTGCCACTTTGACGCCCGTTCCGGAAACAGCCCACAACTGCGCCGAGTTGGCGGATCGCTGGCTTAAACTTGAACGCTTGGCTCCAAACGAGGGCGAAGCGTTTGCTGCCGATATCGAACACGCTCGGGCCAATTTGCCTTCACCAAAACCATCATGGGACTGATTCTCGACAGTTCGATTTTGATCGCTGATGAGCGGGGAAAATTCGATATGCCGGGTTTCCTTCGCCAGTTTTCATCGCAACCGCCGCTGATTACCGCCATTACAGCATCGGAACTTCTGCACGGGGTTGAACGGGCTGCCGATGCCAATCGCAAAGCGCGACGCCATCGGCACGTCGAACAGATTCTCACATCTATCTTTGTCCAACCGTTTGATCTGCTTCAGGCTCGGTATCATGCCCAGATTTGGGCAGACTTGGAAATGCGCGGCTTGATGATCGGCGCTCACGATTTGCAAATAGCGGCTGCGGGAATCGCTCTTGACCATGATGTTGCCACCCTCAATGTTGGCGAATTTCAGCGCGTCACCGGCTTGCGACTGGTTAACGCCGCCGCCTTCGGGCGTCATTAATCAGCGGCTCGCTGACGCTCGCCGGAAAGGGGGGCACAGGCAAGGATGCCTATGCTACATGAATAGCGATTTGAACATGCGGCAAAATTTATGTTTATGATTGTTAATCCATCTTGGAGGTCGCGGACGCGGCTCGCCTGTTTGACCGTTTTGTGTGTGGCTGCTCTTGGCAGCGGCGTTCACCTCGCACAGACCCAAGCTCAGGCTGTGACGGCGGATATTCGCCACGATGCTACTGTTGACGCCGTCAGGCGCGTCATGCCCAGCATTGTGAATATAGGCACTGAAAGGTTGGTCGAGGTGAGCGATCCATTTGAAGAAATGTTTCGGCAGTTTTACGGGCCGAGATATCAAACCAGCTTGGGCTCGGGTGTGATCATTGATGAAGAAGGCTATATTCTGACCAACCAACATGTGGTTAACCGCGCCCGACGGATACAGATCAAGCTTTCCGAGGACGCCGGTGGGCAGGAATACGAGGCCGAACTGGTCAGTTCGATTATCACCACCGATGTTGCCCTGCTCAAGATTATCCAGGATCCCAAGCAAAAGCCTCGCAAATTCAAGGCGGTCAACTTCGCCAAGGACGACGACCTGCGTCTGGGCGAAACTGTGCTGGCACTGGGCAACCCATTCGGCTTGGGCGGTTCGGTCAGCCGTGGCATCTTAAGTTCCAAACAGCGGGCCGATTCAAAGCAGAACGAGGAACTGGGTGTCTCGAACTGGCTCCAAACCGATGCGTCGATCAATCCCGGCAACAGCGGCGGTCCCATTATCAATATCCTTGGAGAGATGATCGGCATGAGTGAGGCTATTCTTCCTGGCGCTCAAGGGATAGGTTTTGCAATTCCGATCAAAGATATTCGTGACGCCTTGGGCCAGATTTTCGTTCCAGAATCCAGAGGCCGGTGGTTCGGCGCGATTGTGCGCCCGGATAGCGATACCTTGCGCGTAGAGATCGTCGAGACCAACGCCCCGGCGTCTGCCGCCGGCTTGCGAGCAGGCGACCAGATATTGCAGGTAAACGGCAAAACGCCAAGAGGCTTTGAATTTCACCGGTGGCTTCGTGAGGAGACCAACTCGGTCTTTAAGCTGACAGTGTCGCGCCAGGGAGGTCAGAAGGAACTGAGCGTGCGGATGATTTCATTAGGCGAAATGGCGAGGCAACGGATGGGATTGGATTTGCAGGAAGTCAGCCGTCAGTTGGGCCGCCAGTTGGGCCTTCCCGAGTATTCAGGTCTCTTGATCGCCGGCGTTGAAAACGGCGGGCCAGCGCAAGCCGCCGAACTCAAACGCTATTTTCTGATCACCGGAGTGGATCAGACTCGTGTTCAAAGTCTCGCGGGCTTGGTCTCAGCTATTCACAGTAAAAGCAAGGGAGATATGATCACGATCTCATTATTAATCCCACAAACTCACGGAGATGAGATTTTAAACTATGCCAAGGGGTTCACGCGGCTTAAACTGCGTTGAATTTTGGTAATTGTTCAGGTCGGAGGGAAAAATTAGCGTCTCGCTGACGCTCGCCGAAAATAGGGGCACAGGCAAGGATGCCTATGCTACGTGAATAGTTACGAAAAAGAGTGAATTGAGATGAGTGATAGCCCAATGATCGAGGTCTGCAACCTGACCAAGCGCTACGCCGGTTATGCGGCGGTTGAGGGCTTGTCGTTTACGGTTGGACGCGGCGAGATCGTGGGGCTTCTCGGGCCCAACGGCGCGGGCAAAACCACGACCATGCGGATTCTCTCCTGCTTTCTGCCAGCCAGTTCAGGGACAGCGCGCGTTGCTGGATTCGATGTCTTCACCCACACAGACGACGTGCGGCGGCGGATTGGCTACATGCCCGAGAACAACCCTCTTTACGGGGACATGCGGGTTCGTGAATACCTCAAATTCCGGGCGCGGATCAAGGGCTTGAACTTCAGCCGCTGCAGTCAGCGCGTGGATCGCGTGATCGAGCAATGTGGACTGACCGATGTGAAGGGCCGCATCATCAGCCATCTCTCCAAGGGTTACCGGCAACGTGTCGGGCTGGCCGATGCGCTGGTTCATGAGCCGGAATTGGTCATTCTTGACGAACCGACCATCGGCTTGGACCCAAGCCAGATTCGATCCGTGCGGCAATTGATCAAAGACTTGGGGCGGGAATGCACGGTTCTTATCTCGACCCACATCCTTCCCGAAGTGGAGATGACCTGCAACCGGGTTCTGATCCTGCGCGAGGGGAAAATTCTTGCGGACGATACTCCAGAGAATTTGCGGCGCGCCATGAGCAAGGGCGACCAGACAGTCGCCGAAATTGCCGCTCCGCGTAGAGATTTGCAAATGTGCTGGGACCAAATGCCCGAAATCGATCACTACGACATCAGCGCGAGCGACGGCGATTATTTGCGCTGCGCATTGACGGCTGTGGACGGGCAGGATTTGCGATCGGCGGTGTTCGATTTGGCGAACCATTACGGCTGGAAATTGCGCGAGCTTTCCCGAACCCGGCATTCGCTGGAGGATGTGTATATTCGTTTGACACGCCCAGAAACTGAGGAGGACTCGTTGTAATGGCGGCTTACCTGACTTTGACGCGCCGCGAGTTGAGCGCCTTCTTTCTCGCATTGCGTGGATACACCGTCATTGCCATGGCGGCGTTCTTGATGGGCCTGAGCTTCGTGAGCCTGGTAAGCAAGCTTCAGGGTGAGCCAACACCGATGCCGATCACTGAGATTTTCTACAACACGAACTATTTCTGGTTCATCATCCTCTTTTCCGCGCCGGTGATCACGATGCGGCTCTTTGCGCTGGAGAAGTATTCAGGGACATTTGAGACGCTGATGACCACGCCGATCAGCGATGCGCAGGTGGTGCTGGCCAAGTTCACCGCAGCGCTTTTTTTCTACTCGGTGCTGTGGCTGCCGCTGCTGGCCTGCGTCTTGATTCTGCGATATGTGTCGCAGGACCCGACGCTGATCGATCCTGGAACATTGGGATCGACGTTTCTTGGAATTTTCCTGCTGGGCGCTCTTTACATGTCGATGGGATGCTTTGCCTCGGCCTTGACCAGCAGCCAGATCGTGGCGGCGATGGTCAGCTTTTCGCTGGGTATTGGCCTGTTTATCCTTGGGTTTATTGTGGACCAATTTCCCATGCGCAAGACTTGGAGTTCCGACACGCTGAGCTACATGTCGATGCATGTTCACATGTCGGATTTTGCGCGCGGAGTCATTGACACCAGATATATCGTTTTTTACCTCAGCTTGACCGTCTTCTTTTTGTTTTTAACATATCGCGTGGTCGAAAGCCGTCGATGGAAATAAAGATGTCAGATCCCGATCAATCCAGCCAAAGTTTTTCAAGCGGACGCCGCTGGGTGTTCCGATTGAATTTCGTTTTGGGCCTGGTGGCTTTGGTGGCTTTGCTGGTGATGGTGAACTACCTGGGTGGCGGCTATTACAATCGCTACCACGTCGATGCCAGCGGCGTCACTCGACTTTCGCCCCAGACCCTTCAAATACTCGAGTTGGTCACCAACAAGGTGGAGATCACGATCTTCTTCAATCCCTCGGGCGAGGAGGAGCTTTACGGACTGACCGCCGATCTTCTGGCGGAATACAAGAATGCCAACCCAAAACACATCTCAGTCAAAACCTTGGACTACACCCGGTTCGAGAGCGACGCACGACTGCTGCTGGGACGGCTGAATTTGTTGGGTTTGAAGGATACGATGCTTGATTTTGTGTTGTTCGAGAGCAACGGACATTCCAAGCTTTGTCATGCCAAAAACCTTGCCAGTTGGGATATCAATGCCGCCCTTGCGGGCAAAGCCCTGCGACGGAGCGCGTTTCAAGGCGAGCTGCTGTTTACCTCGGCCATTTTTTCAGTCATCTATCCGCAGCCGGTGAAGGCCTGTTTTCTATCCGATCACGGCGAACGCGATCCAACGGATTCAGCGGGCGACGAAGGTTATGCGAAACTGGCTGGTATTCTCAAAGACGAGTTGAATACCGAGTGGCAGTCTCTTTCCCTGCACGGGACCAACAGTGTGCCGTCCGATTGCCAGTTGCTCATCGTGGCTGGCCCCCGAATGGCGCGATTGCTGCCGACGGAATCCGAAAGGATCGACACCTATCTCAAACAAGGCGGGCGAATGCTCCTGCTGCTCGATAACCAGTACACCAACTCGGGAGCCGAGACCATTCTCTCCCAATGGGGAGTCGAGGCAATCAATGATCGGGTGATCGAGAAGAACGGTGATTTCGCCCGTCCTGGAGACGTTTCGGATTTCAGGGTGGCGGGCTTGCTTCATCACCCAGCTTTGGACGCCATTATTGCGGCAGGCAACTTGTCGATACAAATCAATTCCCCGCGTCCATTTCGAACCAAAGCGAGGTCCAACACTCCAGGAGAACCGTTGGTCTCGGTGCTCGCGACATCAAGCGCCAAATCAACGCTGTTCGGGCAACCATCCGAGGTGGGCCCTTTTAAGCTGATGGTCGCCATCGAACAGGGTGTCATCAAAGGAATCAATAAAGGCACACGCATCCTGGCAATCGGCGACTCATCGCTGCTGAGCAATAATAGGATCGATACGGCTGCCAACCATACTTTCGCTGGATTGGCTCTAAACTGGCTGCTTGAACGGCCCGATGTGTTGCTCAGCGGCCTTGGGCCGCGATCCATAAAGGAATACAAACTGTTAATCACCAACTCGCAACTCCAAACAATCGAGTGGGTCTTTCTTGCCGGACTGCCCGGTCTTGTCTTCCTGATCGGGGGATTAGTGTGGCTGAGGCGGCGGCGTTGAGTTCCCAATACGGGTCATGAGTTCGAAAACGACATGGGGCTTGGTGGTGGCGGCGGCTGTTCTATTTGCTTTGATTTTTTTTGTGGAACGTCCCCTGCGCGAATTTCGCCAGCGGCCAATCAGCCGGGAGGTTCTGCCCGGGCTTGATCCCGCCACGGCGAATAGCGTGTCCATTTATCCCGCCAACCAACGGGAAATCCGCGCCGAGTTTCAGTCCAACTCCTGGCAGATTGTCAAACCGATCTCTTACCGCGCCGACAACCAGCGCATACAGGCTTTTCTCATTTATCTGTCCAACATCAAGTGGGAGGGACGCATCCTCGCTCGGGACCTCAAGAACCGCGCCAACGCTTTGGAAGAATTCGGATTCGTCACGCCGCAGTATTCCATTGAAATTCGCGATGCTCAGGGCGCGCGCGCGTTGCGCGTCGGCGCCAACTCGGCTTTGGGCGACAAGGTATTCCTCCAAGTCGGCGGCAGCGAGATCATTTATGCCGCCAGCACCGAACTGCTCAGGCATATTCCCGCCACCAAGGATGCCTGGCGCGACACCGAACTGGTCCGTCTGAACGAACTTGCGTTTGACACGGTCAAGGCGCGCTCCGGCGCAAAGAGTTTTGAGATCCATCGCGATGCCCAGGGCCTCTGGAAATTGCGCGCGCCCCTCCAGGCCCGAGCCGACTCCATGAAGATTGACAATTTGCTGAGCCAACTGCAATCGCTGCGCGTCAACGGATTTGTTGCCGACCAATCGCCGTCCGATCTCGAGCCTTACGGGCTGCAAGCCTCAGCTCAGACGCCACAGTTGGAACTCTCATTATTGCGCAACACCAACGCGCTCTTCTCGCTTCAAATGGGGTCAAGCCCGACAAATCATCCGGAACTGGCCTACGTGCGACGGCGAAACCCGGAGAACATTCTTCTGACCCACAGAGAACCGCTGGCTCTCTGGCGCGCTTCGTACACCAATTTTCTGGATCGACACCTCATCAGTTGCCCGGCGGACCAGATCGATTCGATCGAAGTGCGCGGCGACGATCGGTTCGTGCTGCGCCGCCACGAGAACTCCTGGCAGGCGCATGTTGAAGCCGCCGGAGCGTTTCCAGCCGATTCCGACCTGATGCGTTTTCTGCTCGATACTCTCACCAACGCGCAGACCGTAGTCGCACAGACTGTGGTTGCCGCGTTTGAGAGTTACGGATTGGCACAGCCCTCATTGACATATATTTTGCGAGGAGCGGTCGCCCAGGGGCAGACAAATCTGATCGCGCAAATTGAGTTCGGCACCAGCCAGGACGGGTGTGTCTTCGAACGTCGCACTGACGAGACATCGGTTAATTGCCTGCCAACCTCATATTTCGGCCATCTTCCGCGCGCATCCTGGCAACTGCGAGACCGTCGAATCTGGAGTTTTCTCTCCAGCAACGTCGTCAGCGTCACCGTTCATCAACTGGGCAGCACCCGCAAACTGATCCGCGACACCGATGGGGAATGGACATTTGCGCCCGGCTCGCATGGGATGCTCAATCCATTTTCGCTGGAGGAAACGCTCTATCGGCTGGGTGAATTGACTGCAGTTTATTGGGATGGCGTGGGCGATGCCGGTCTGGAGCAATTCGGGTTTCGCGACATCGATCACCAAGTGATCTTGGAAGTCAAGACCGCCACAGGATTGGAGACCCTGAAAATCGAATTTGGGAAACGTTCGCCCTACCTCCATCCCTATGCTTCGGTGATTGTCGAAGGGCAGCGTAGGATTTTTGAATTCCCCGTGACGAACTATATTGGCCATGTGGATGTTGACCTGACGATTTTGCCAGCAGCGCACAACTCTCAACCGTAGCGAACCATGCCAGGTTCAACCAAACGCAAATCTTTCCGCATCTTTCTGACTACGTTCAAGTGGTGCAGGATCGCTCTTTGGCTGGTCATTCTTGCGATGGTCAGCGCAATCCTTTATCTGCACGTTGTCGGGTTGCCCGATTACGTCAAAGTCAGGCTGCTTGCGGAACTGCGCGCTCGCGGGATTGATGCCGAGTTCTACCAAATGCGACTCGGCTGGAGCCACGAGATACTGGCGCAAGATGTTGCGTTCGGACGCGCCAACGACCCGCTCAGCCCCAGCCTGTCGGCCGGTTTGGTCGAGGTGCGTGTAAATTTTATGGCGCTGCTGCGCCGTCAGCTCAGGATCGATTCATTCTGCATCGAACAGGGAAAACTGCGCCTGCCTGCGGGAGGCCCTGACAAACAGTCGCTTTCCATGGAAGACGTCGGATTGCGACTGCGTTTTCTGCCCGGCGATTGTGTTCAGTTGGAGAATGCGCGCGGAACACTTCATGGCGTGGCGATTTATGCCGAAGGCGTTCTGACCAATTTCTCGGCGATGCGCGGGTGGAGCCTGCCGACATTGGCCTCAGGCAGCCCCGTAGCCGCGCAGGAAACCAACGCCGATTGGCGGGCTGGTCTGCGCCAGGCCATTGCGGTAGCCGATAAGGTGCAGTTCAGCAAACCGCCTGAACTTCATGTAACGATCAGCGGCGACGCCCGTGATCCCAACAGTCTCAAATCCGGGTTGAGCCTGGTTGCCCCCAGTGCGCAGACTCCATGGGGTGAGTTAACCAATTTCAGTTTCAAAGCGAACTGCTCGCGCGTCATTGATCCCGGTGCCAACCCGTTTGCGCTGGTGCAGATATCAGCGGACAAGGTGCGGACGACCTGGGGTGGCGCCAGTCAAATCAGTCTGCGAATGACACTGTCGCGAATTGCCGATCCGGCGTTTATGCACGGCACAGTCGAACTCTCTGCTTCGAGGCTTCATGCCAAATGGGACAATTCGCCCGATTCGTGGGCGCGGATGAGCCGGTTGGAATGGACTGGCGAAGTCGATTTCAACCCAACCAATCTCACGATCAAGACCGCGCAGGGCACATTGTTCGCTCGGCATACGGAGTCGGCTTTCGGATCCATCCGCCAGGCTGCCATTTCCTTCCAGTGCGCCACAAACTCCAGCCCGTCATTAACCAATTCCTCATGGGGCCCTTGGAGTTTTGCGGAGCCATACAACCTGGATTGGCAGATTGACTCCAGCGGCATCAAGATGCCCGCAGTAGAAATCCAGAGCCTCAATTTCGCCGGAAGATGGCGAGGTCCGGAACTGGCAATCCAAAAGCTTGACGCCAAAGTGTTGGATACACAAGTCAAGGCGGATGCGCGCTTGGACATCTCCACGCGCCGGTTCGATGCAACGCTATCGGCTGATGTCAATCTCCTGGCGCTGGAGGCCCAGCTAAGTCCAGCCATCCAAAAGCGCATGGCCGATTTCGTCTGTCAAGACCCGCCGAAGCTCGCTGTCAATGTTTCTCTGGTTCTGCCGCCTTGGGCCCATCGCGAAACCGGGGACGCTCCTTGTGGGGCAGACCTCTGGTCTGCCGGTTTCAGGAGCCTCCGGCTCCGTGAACACCCCTTGCCGTGCAACGGACTGGAAAACCGCGATTTTGCGGAGCCTTTCGGCTTCGGCAACGCTGTCCATTGGGCAATGCGCGTATCAGAACATCAGCGTGGATTCAGTCCAATCGTCCATGTCCTACTCCAACGGCGCCGTGGAGGTGTCGCGGTTTCTGGCGCGTCGTCCCGACGGTGAGGCGCTTCTGAGCGGAACCGCCAGCGGCGAAACCGGAGAGTTTCTGTTCACGATTGACAGTCAGCTTGATCCAAACGGGATCATCAAGGAGTTGGTCGATTTGGGAGACAATGAATCGTGGCTGAACGAAACCCAACTGGCGCATCCGCCCAAGGTTCACGCGGAAGGCCGGGGCAACTGGCACGACATGGCTGCCTTAAGCGCGAAAGGTTCCATTGAAGTGACCAACTTCGTCGTGCTGGGTCAGCCCATCGGCTCATTTACGGCGTCGCTCGACTATTCGAACAACCTCTTGAACGCCTCCAATGTGATGATTATCCAGGGCGACCAATTCATCACGGTGCCGTTGCTCAAGTATGACTTCAACCACCAGATCATGACGTTTGTCAATGGAGTGGCGACGTTCGATCCCCGGCGTGTCTTTCGGGCGCTGGACTCGGTTTTGCCCGAGTTCTTGAGGGAGATCGGGTTTGACGCCGCTCCCACCGTGCGAGTCAACGGTTGGTTCTCGATGGACGATCCAGAGGCGGTTGACCTCGTGTTCAATGTTGCGGGTGAGCGGTTTCGGTGGACCAACGAGATCAACCTTCGTGTGGACAGGATTTCCGGCGATGTGGATTGGAAAGGGAGGGAAGTCAATCTGACAAATGTGCAGGCCAGTCTGTATGGAAACGGCGTGGCTGCCGGTTGGTCCTATTTCGATTGGCGCAAGCTCGACGGCACACTCATCACATTCGAGACCACGCTCACCAACATCGATCTGAACACCCTTGTTCGGGGACTATCGGGCGAGGATAGGCAGCTTGAAGGAAAGCTCGATGGCAGCGTGGTTGTCAACGGCAACAGTCGTTACTCGACAACATGGCACGGCGATGGGCAGTTGGCTTTGCATGATGCGAAGCTGTGGGACATCCCGATTTTTGGGATCATCATATCGCCGCTTCTCAACAGCCTTGGAGACGGCCTGGGCAACAACCGCGCCCGTGATGCCGCCGGAACGTTTGTGCTTACCAACGGCGTATTGCGTACCGATGACATGCTCATCCATGCCTCAAAGGGTCTAACCTTGTTATACCGGGGCGATGTCAATCTCACGGAAGTCAACGCTCGCGTCGAAGCCCGCATTCTGCGCGAGGTGCCTGGGATTGGAAAACTCATCTCGACCATCCTGATACCACTGACCAAAACGCTGGAATGGCGCGTGACCGGCCCCCTCAGAGATCCCATGGCCAAGCCCGCCTATGCGCCCGGTTTCATTCTGGACAAAACGCTTCACCCCATCCGCACCCTCAAGACACTCATCCCCGGCTCGACCAGTCAAAGTCCCGATCCGACCGACATCAGCCCGTTTCAACAGAATCCAAATCAGTAACCCCAACAGGTCTGATATAGCCAGGCAAGTATTGCCTAGTATAAGTTGGGGATGGAAAATCATAATCATTCCGTTCCTGAATATTGGGTCACCTTGTTGGAAAATCGTATCATGCGCTCAAATTCCTGTTGTTGATTTTGCTCTATCGCAACGTTTCTGCTTCAGCGGTTATTGAACAATTGCAGAAGTGGTTTGAAGATAATCCGGCTTCTCCTTCTGACTTGAACCGTAAATTTTTGCCATAGGAGATTTCCCTATCGAGAAACATCCTGAATCCCAATTTACTACGCTTTGATCGTGGGCAATTCTAGTGTGTGAGAATGGTTTCCAAGTTCAAAGACACATTCAGGATTGGCAATTCGGAAACGTGTGTCCCCATGAATCCTGATCACAATTTGAAAGCGGTCATTGTGTATGCTGGTGTTTCCGTCGGCCAGCGGACCATAAGCATCTTTTAGTGAATAATGGCATGAACCTACTCAACTAATAACATATATGCAAAAAGACAATCCATCCACTGCCAAACCAAGCCAGAACGACATCGCCAGTCGCGCTTACTTGCTTTGGAAACAAGCCGGCTCGCCAGCGGGCCAGGACTTGAGTTTTTGGCTCCAGGCCGAAGCCCAACTGTCAAACATCGTTCCGATCCGCGCCGAGCCGTTGCCGGAGGTTAAGACCAAACCAAAGGTCATGGCCGTCCAATCATCGCCGCCCCCGCCAAGCAACCAAGGTCGCCCGGCGCAAAGTTCGTTCGGATCTCCCAAAGGCGCAAAAAGCGCGCTTGACCACCCATCGGCATCGTCAAAAAAGACCGAGATACCCAAGGTGGCTGGGGGCAAGGGGAAATCAACATCGTCAAACACGCGCATGTCAAGCTCACGCCCGGGTTGATTCGGATGGAGAAATTAGCGGCTCGCTGACGCTCGCCGAAACAAGGGGGCACAGGCAGGGATGCCTGTGCTACGTGAATGTTACTCCGCTACCTCGGTGGAAAAATGCTCTGGTCTGAGCACGGTTCGAGCTTGGCGATGACTGCCATGGTTTCATTGGCGACTTGCTGGTAGATTTCTTTCAGACGTTGCTTTGAGCAATGGGTCGCCTCAGCTCGGAGCTCTGCAAAGAGCATGGGATCGCCATATTTGACGATCACTCTGTGCGGACGGGGAATTGTTGTCTTGCGTCCGAACGCCTCAAAGGTTCCAAAGACCCGCACAGGGATGACTGGCGCGGTTGATTTGATCACCGCCAAGCCGACGCCTGCCCGGGCCGGCTGGAGGTTGCCGTCGGGGGTGCGAGTGCCCTCCGGGAAAAGGACAATACCGCCCCCGGCTGCAAGCCGTTCGAGAATCCGCTTGAGACCTTTGCCAGTGCCTCCGTCGCGATCGACCGGCACCGCCTGCCAGGATCGCAGTAAAGCGCCTACCCCCGGCAGTCGGAACAGCGATTCCCGCCCGAGATAATTGATCGGTCGTTTCAGCCCCGAACCAATCAGCGGCGGATCAAGGAAACTGGCGTGGTTCGACGCCAAAATCACCGGCCCCGAGATCGGGACGCGCTCGGCATTGTAAACACGCCAGTGGAAAAAGGTGGAATACATGAGCCGGAACAAGCTCCAGCCGATGAAATAACTGAGGTTCATGCGCCTTGACATCAGAGCCTCTTCTTAACTTCAGCGAGTATGATCCCGCTGGTTTGCTCGGCAGTCATGCCTGAGTTGTTGATGACCATTGCGCCCAATGCAACCATCAAGGGCGCGGACGCCCGCTGGCTGTCACGCTGATCACGGGCCGCAAGGTTTTCGACCACCCCTTCGGCTTCGCGCCGTTTGGATCGCTCGTCCAGATTGGCGTCCAGGTAAAACTTGAAATCGGTTTCTGGGAACACATTGGTCCCGATATCCCGGCCCTCCATGACGAGACTCCCAAAACGGATGCACTCACGCTGTTTGGCTTTCATCCAGTCACGAACCTTCGGAACGGCGGCAATGTGAGGGACGGCGGCGCTGACCTCTGCCGTGCGAATTTCTTTTTCAGGGACGTAACCGGCAACTGCCAGGCGAACATGGTTCTCAACGCATTCCAGTGTCGTTTTCCATTTCCGGCAGAGCGTGGCAACAGCCTTGGGATCGTGAACATCCACCTTGTTCTTGAGACAGTACCAGGCGAGCGTGCGATACATTGCGCCGGTGTCCACATAGACAAACCCCAATTCCCGGGCGATGATCTTCGAGTTGGTGCTCTTGCCGCTGGCGCTGGTGCCGTCGATTGCGATGACAATATTTTTCAAATTCTGACTCTTTTTTGCTTCATTCGGCGAATAACTCGCCAACGCGCAAAATCCTTCCGCCTTGCGGCTCTATAATCCTCACACCCAGTCCGCCCTGTTGCGGATCATTCGCCAGTTTCTGGAAGAAATTGGGAAACGTCTTTTTGACGCACGCGGCATTCTTGATTCGCATGCCTGGAATTTTCAATCCCAGAATTGCGAAACACATGGCCATCCGGTGGTCGTCGTAAGTCTCAATCTCCGCTCCATGGAGTGGTCCCGGATGCACTGTCAGCGTCTCGCCCTCCTCAACAACCCGCGCTCCGCACCGGGTCAACTCAGTTCGCAAAGCCGCAACCCGCTCGCATTCCTGCGCGCGCAATCGTTCCAAGTGCGTGAATCGCACAGGCGCCGTCCCGAGCGCCGCCATGACAATTGCCGTCATGATGCTATCGCCCAAATCCGACCGCCGCGACACGTAGACCAGCGCTTCCAGCCTGCTCTCTGAATGGTGTTCGGACAAGTTGCTGCGAGTATCAGCCGGAGAGCAGGCTGGAAGCGCTGCTCTACTCGCTGGAGGAAAAAACCGCTGGAACGCCGCGTCAATCTGCCAGTCCGATTGCGGATAATCAGTTACGGTGATTCCGGAGTTGGACTCTCCGATCAGCCAATTGGCTGCCAGAAAATAACTTGCGCTTGAGGCATCAGCCTCAATGACAAACTCGCCGCCGTGTTTTGGAAATGCGTCGATCAGCCGCTGAGTCATTCTCACGTAAGGCATTTCTTCATCGTCATGGCCATTGATACGGACGTTCCATCCTCCCTCGCCACCGCTTAAAAGCAAGGCCGACGCAAACTGCGAACTTTGCGCAATGTCCACGGCGCACGACGCCTCGCGTGGCCCGGTTCCGTGGATAACCGCCGGCAACATGTCGTTCTCAGACTGCACTGCATAGCCGAGACTGCGTAACGCGCGAAACAAAGCCGCTTGTGGACGCGAGCGCATCCGTTCCACACCGCTGAGCCGATAATCACCTTTGCCCAGGCAGACAAACGCCGCAAGAAACCGCGCCGCCGTTCCCGCATTGCCGACAAAAAGCTCAAGCGGCTTATCCGGGCTCCCTGCATTGGGGATAACCCCACCCAAACCGCCCACCGTAATGGTGCGATTGCAGAACTCACGCGCGTCGGGATCAACCCGGATGGCAAATCCAAGCCTCTGGAGGCACTCTGTCATCACTTGGGTGTCCTCGCTCCAAAGCGCTCCGCGCAAAACGGTTTGGCCGTCAGCCAACGCCGCAAGGATGAGGGCGCGATTGGTGATGCTTTTCGAGCCGGGCACAGTGATTTGGGCCTGTACTCGCTTGTCCGGTGGAACGAGTTCAATAAGACCGGGTAGTGACATTGATATGCCTATTCAAACGTGGAGCCTGCTGACTGCGCCAGCCATTGGTCACGCCGCTGTTTTGCCTTGGTGAAGAATTCCTCAACCACGTTGACGTCCTGCCGTTCGAGCGCCAGTTGAAATTCCTGCAAATCCTCGATGAACACACCAAGCACACGAATCAAGTGTTTGCGATTGGCCAGCGCAATGTCCCGCCACATTTCGGGCGAGCCGGAGGCGATCCGTGTGGTATCACGAAAACCCGTGGCGCAGAGAATCGACTGTTCTTTCGGATGCGCCGGGCTCAGGACATAATTGGCCAGTTCCGCCGCCACGACATGAGGCAGATGGCTGCTGCGGCTGACCAAGTCGTCATGCGTATCCGGGCGCATGCGCAACGGGCTGCAGCCGACCCCTTTCCACAAATTCTGCGCCAACCGGACCGCATGGGCCGATGACGCCTGGGTGGGCGTGATCAAACAAATCGTGTCTTGGAACAGGTCAGCTCGCGCTGCGGCAACGCCGGTCTGATCGGATCCCGCCATCGGGTGGCTGCCGATAAACTCGGCATTGGCGCGCGCCACCAGCGGGGTAAGCTCGGAGACCACCGAGCCTTTAACGCTGCCGACATCTGTGACGATGGTGCCCGGTTTAAGATTGGGGAGCATTCGCTCAGTCAATTCGCGCATCTGCGCCAGCGGCGTACACAGCACTACTACATCCGCGTCTTGGACCGCAGAGGCCAAATCCAAGGTGGCGGAATCAACCGCGCCCAACTGCTGGCATTCAGCGATGCTGGCTTCGCGGCGCACGCAAGCTTCCACGCGCTTGGCAAGCTTGCGTTGCTTGATGGCCATCCCCAGCGAACCGCCCAGCAAGCCAACCCCGATTAAACTGACTTTTTCGAAATGCAAGGTTTGCGATAGCTTAGAGCCAAATCGAAAAAAGAAAAATGAATTTTTGTGGCGCAGGCAATTGCTGGATGTCAGCCGACTTTAGAGCAGCTCTTTTGCCCGGCTCAGAGCTGCCACGGCGAAGATGAGCGGGTGAAGCCGCTCGGCATAGCCAAGCCTTGAGTAGAAGCGGCCAAGGGGCGCGGGATCAATTGATTGACATGACTCAATTTCCCCAGCCAGCCAATTGGCCCCAAGCGCGACGGCTCGTTGCGCTTGCTGGTTTGATTCGGTGATGACCGCTGCCGCCGCCAAGGCTTCGAGCGCCCAAGCGGTCTCTTCAACTGAAATTGGCCCACCCGCCTGGACCGACCATCCGCCGCCGGGAAGTTGAGCTTTCAAAAGCCACTGCAATCCGCGTTGAAACATATCGGCGACAGATTGCTTTTTCGCAGGATCGACGGACACATCGGCCAGCGCGAGCAACACCCGGCTGGTTCCATAAGTGAAATTCTCGGGTGACTGTTCATTTCCAAGCCATAGGGCAGCCCATGAGCCGTCGTCTCGTTGAGATTTCTTGAGGAAGGCAATCGCCTTGGACACAGACGAATCGAGCTTTGAACGCACCGACGGCAATTCCGCCCGCCACGCCAGCCAGGCGCGAACCGTTCCAGCGGTCAGGTCCGCGCCTCCAGCGCCGAAGGGCATTTTTTCCGAGCCTTGAGAAAAAGTCGCAACCCCACCATTCGAGTTCTGAGCCTCAAACAGCCAGTCAATTCCGGCAACCGCCGCCGCATACCGCTGTTCCGAGCGCGGAACAGCCACGGCAGATCGGATGCGCCATAACGCCAGCAGGGCTGCCGCAGTGTCGTGGGAATCCGGAGCGCCACCAGGGAGGTTGGTACATCCCCATCCGCCAGGAGGAGCACTCGAATACAGACTCGGCTTCTGAAACTGTTGCTCCAGCAGCCAGGCTTGGGCGTCATCGGCGCGCAACGAATATCCGGGAGACGCCAGGGCATCCAGCGCCAGGGAGGTCACTGTCACCGAAACACTGGGGGTAACCGCCCAACTCCCATCGCCGCGCTGCGAGTTCGACAGGAACTCCATGCATGGCTTGGAGATCGGATGAGAAATTCGACCGCTGCCAGCCATGCTCGCCAGAACAATGCTGGTTACGGGAATCGACTCTAAGAAACCGCCGCCTTCGACCTGCAGTTTTTCCAAAAGCTTCAAAGTGCGGGTCATGGCACAATCCCGAATCGGACGGCGAAGCGGATTGTGGGTCGGATGGCGAAGATGAAGAAGCTGACCGACCGCAATCAGGGCAGGGAGCGCTGAATCCAAAGTTGTCAATTGCAAGCTTGGAAACCAGGAGCGCGGAAACGCCGCTTTTTCAAATGGCACTGCCGGGATGTCTCGCCATGCGTCGGGTCCTTCGCCAAAACGCCCGGAAAGCGCGCACAATATGAGGATTGACGAGGCAAGTGTTGAGTCGCCCAACTCCGCAATCAAGGCAGCCGAAAGCGCAGCGCAGGATAATTCGCCGGCTTGGAAATAGTGGTTTCTTAGATGGCTCTCGGCGGCGCGCGCGGCGGCACGGTATGACTTTTCGGTTGCGGCAGCTTCAGCCAAAGCGGCACAGCCACAGACGGTGCCCATGAGATTGCTCTTGTCTTGAGGAACATCGCCCCAGCCACCATCGCTGTTGGCGTTTGCCATCAGCCACTCGAGTCCGGCGTTGATTTTTTCCCTGAGTCTGGCCACTCCGAACTGAGGTCGGCTATCTTCCACCAGCCTTAGGGCGATCACGGCGGCGGCAGTTGAAAATGGACTGCCTGACAGTTCGCCTTCCCAACAGCCTTCGGTGGTCCTCGATCCCAAGAGCCTCTCGCGGGCTTTTGCCAACGCCGAATCAATTCTCGTCCTCAAATTCACAGTCAATCACGATACTTAAAGAACCGCAAAGAAGGAAGGACTAAGAGCGCGGCAACAGCAATTCGGGTGCGTGACAGGAAAGTAATCCTGTGGGGCAGGCCTCCGTCCTGCCGGTTCGAGGGGTCTCCGCCCCCTCGATAAGGAGGTGCTGGCAGACCAGAGGTTTACCCCACATAATGAGAATTGCTGGGCGGCGCGGCTGGCCATTTGATTAGAACTGTGCTTTCATTGTGTCATAAATCAACTGTTCCTGGCTGCGGTTTTGATCGCTGTCGAATGTTCCAACCGTGATCTGAATCTCAGTGACACTATCGGTTTTGCGAAAGAGCTGAATTGTCACGGATTGATTCCGAGCATTTTGCGCCACAAGCCTGCCAGAAGTCCCGTCGTGACTAGAGGCTGTTACAGGCATTTGAAGTTTTTTCAATGCCGCGTTGGCCCCGCCCCATGCTCTATCCAAGGGTACGTCCTGGGTCACTTGCAGCGTGTTTTGGGCGTATTTCACCGTGCCATACGTTGCTCCTGCCACCGCCCCACCCACTAGTAATAAGGCGCAGCCTTGAGATACTAACATTCCAGCAAGAACGATGACTATGATCTCCAATTGTCTTATCATTTTCATTTTTCCTCCGCTCATTTTCTAACTCAACAAATTAGAACACCGTACAGTAATCCCATAGCAAGCATCCTTCAATGGCAATTCCATCAAAAGTTCTTCCCGAACGACCTTCAGTCTTGTTGAGTCGCGCCGATATTCTAACCGTGAGCAGGTCGTGAAGGAATACGGGGCAGTTCTTTGCAAGTCGCGAAGGAACTTTTTCCAGGATGGATCATCATAGAATGGAGTTTCCATGAAAAGACACATCAATACTATTCAGCGATTCGAGCGCAATTTTTCATTCAAGTCAGCGCGGCAAGATGACGTGGTTTCAGTGTTGGCCTTGGAATCACCCGACACACATTACCTGAACGCAGCCCGAGGCTGGCTGGGGCTTGGAAACTGGATGGAAGCATCCTCGGAGCTGGAAAGAATCAGGCCAAACATGCGTGCTCACCCGGATGTGCTCGAAATCAAGTATCGGATATGCGCGATGTCCGGCCAATGGACCGAGGCCATGCTGATTTGCCACACACTGACGAGCCTCGCGCCGGATCGTGTTTTCGGTTGGCTCAATCTTTCCGTGGCACTTAACAAGCTGGAACGGACGCGTGAAGCCTACAATATGCTTCTTCCGGTTCTTGAGCGTTTCCCCCAAGACCCGTTGATCCGCTATGCGTTGGCTCGTTATGCGTGCCGGGAGGGACTTTATAAAGAAGCTTCGGCTTGGCTGCGAAGGTCTTTTGACGTGGGCGATCCCTTCCAGTTGATGACTGCCGCCCTTAACGACCCCAGTTTGCAGCCGCTATGGTTGAACTTGGGCGTTGCGGCGGAAATGTAACCATTCAGGTTTCAGATGTCCAATAATGAAGTAGGAAGCCAACAAACCTGGAATTGGCAATTGAAACCGCAGAATACGGAACGCGGAAGGTGAACGCACTCCAACATCATCAATCCTGCCTGTTGTTTTGCTCTTTCTATTGTATCGCAAACGATATTGCTATACTGTGAACGGGTAAGATCGTTCCTTCTTCCAGGTGCAAAAAGTAACATTCTTACCCGTTCAAAGTATAACTCCTTTGCGGCACTGGAACTGAACTCGGGTTGGAACGTTTTTCACTTCATTATTGGACATTCCTTGCTCGATATTGGATATTCAATCAACTCCCTGATTTCTCCTTCTGTCCTGAATTACCTGAAAATTTCAGTTGTCCGTCCCCAGACGTGACATGAATCAGGTCGCCTGACTTGAACTTGCCTTCGAGCAGCCGCATTGCAAGCGGGTCCAAGAGATGCTCCTGGATGGCGCGTTTGAGAGGGCGGGCTCCGAATTGAGGGTCGAACCCTTCGTGAGCGAGGAATCGCCTGGCGGACGCATCCAGATCGAGTGTCAACTGCTGCTGAGCCAGGCGTTTATCGACCCGTTTGAGCTGAATATCGACTATTTGTTCGAGCTGTTTTTCGTTGAGGCTATGGAAAATTATAGTGTCGTCCACTCGATTCAGGAACTCGGGCCGGAAATGTCTCTTCAGCTCCGCTTTGACCCGTTCTTCCATTTTGGCGTGTTCCTTGGACGACGTTGCGCCTGCGGTGAAATACTCCTGGATGATCGGCGAACCGATGTTGCTGGTCATGATGATCAGCGTGTTGGTGAAATCAACGGTTCTGCCCTGGCCGTCGGTGAGCCGGCCATCGTCAAGAACCTGCAACAAAATGTTGAAGACGTCGTGATGGGCTTTTTCGATTTCGTCGAAGAGAATGACGCTGTAAGGTCGGCGACGCACAGCTTCGCTCAATTGCCCGCCTTCCTCGTAGCCAACATATCCCGGAGGCGCGCCGATCAGCCGCGACACGGTGTGTTTCTCCATGTATTCGCTCATGTCGATGCGAACCATCGCGCTTTCGTCGTCAAACAGAAATTCGGCCAACGCGCGCGCCAGTTCGGTTTTGCCGACGCCGGTGGGCCCAAGAAAGATAAAGGAGCCCATCGGACGGTTTGGATCTTGCAAGCCGCTGCGGGCGCGGCGGACGGCATTGGAAACGGCGGTGATCGCTTCGGCTTGATTGACAACACGCTGTTGCAAACGGTTTTCCATCTTGACCAGCTTTTCGCGCTCGCCTTCTAGCATGCGGTTGACCGGGATGCCGGTCCAAGTGGCAACCACACGGGCAATGTCTTCCTCAGTGACTTCCTCGTTGAGAAGCCGTTTGCCCTGGCGCTGGTTCAGTTCCTTTTGCGCGGTGTCAAGCTTGCGCTGCAATTCCGGGATATGGCCGTACTGAATCTGCGCGGCGAGGTTGAGATCGCCGGAGCGCTGGGCCTGTTCCATTTCCTGACGGGCCTGATCGAGTTTCCCGTTAAGAATGGTGAGGACGTTGATCGACGCCTTCTCGTTCTGCCACTGGGCTTTAAGGCCGGACGCCTTTTCCTTGAGATTGGCAAGTTCTTGTTCGATCCGCTTGAGGCGTTCGCGCGAGGCTTCGTCCTTTTCCTTTTTGAGCGCGGTTTGCTCAATCTCGAGCTGCATGATCTGGCGTTCAAGCTGGTCAATTTCCGATGGCATGGAGTCGAGTTCCATCCGGAGGCGCGATGCCGCCTCGTCCATGAGATCGACGGCTTTGTCAGGCAAAAAACGGTCGGTGATGTAACGATGCGAGAGCGTGGCGGCTGCGACCAGCGCAGCGTCCTGGATGCGGATTCCGTGGTGGACCTCATAGCGTTCCTTGAGGCCGCGCAGGACGGCAATGGTCTCCTCGACGCTCGGCTCTTTGATCAACACGGGCTGAAATCTGCGTTCGAGCGCGGGATCTTTTTCGATGTGCTTGCGGTATTCATCGAGAGTGGTGGCTCCGATGCAGCGGAGTTCGCCGCGGGCAAGGGGCGGCTTGAGCATGTTGGCCGCGTCGGCCGCGCCCTCGGCGGCACCCGCGCCAACGATCGTATGAAGCTCGTCAATAAAAAGCAGAACGCGCCCTTCGCTGGAGGTCACTTCCTTAAGAAACGCCTTGAGGCGATCTTCAAATTCGCCCCTGTATTTGGCGCCGGCAATCATTGCGCCAAGGTCCATGGCAATAAGCCGCTTATTCTTGAGCGATTCGGGAACATCGCCGCTGACGATTCGGCGGGCAAGCCCTTCGACAATGGCTGTTTTGCCAACACCCGGCTCACCGATCAGCACCGGGTTGTTCTTGGTGCGGCGGGTCAAGACTTGCATGACACGGCGAATCTCCTCGTTGCGTCCGATGACCGGATCGATCTTGCCGGCCCGCGCGAGCGTGGTGAGGTCGCGTCCGTATTTTTCGAGCGCTTGGAATTTGTCCTCTGGGTTGGGATCGGTCACCCGCTGATTGCCGCGCAATTCCGCCAGGGCCTTCAAAATGCCATCACGCGTAACGTGGTGAGTCTGGAAAATGCGTTTGAGCGCCGGGCTGCCGTGATCGAGCATTCCCAGCAACAAATGCTCAGTGCTGATGTATTCATCGCGCAGTTTGGAAGCCTCGGACGCAGCGGCGTCCAGAACCCGCTTCATAGCCTGGCTGAGAAAAACATCCGTGGAGGGAACGCCATGCACCTTAACCTTGCGCGCGAGTTCAGCTTCGATGTCGCCGACCAGGCGCGAAACAGGAACGCCAAGCTTCTCCAGCAGCGGTGGAATGAGGCTGTCGGTCTGCGCAAGCAGGGCGTCCAAGAGATGTTCGGCATCGACCTCCTGGTTGGAGTGCCGATGAGCGACTTGCTGTGCTCCTTGAAGAGCTTCCTGAGCTTTAATTGTCAAACGATCCAATTGCATCTTATCTAATCAATAGCCACGAATACGCCGCCGTCAAGAGCGTGGCAGATGATCGTGTAGATTGGCAGTCATGGCTTGGTCTTGTTTTTTGCCTTGTTCAGACGGGCGGATGTCGGGCCAATGTTTCTCAACTCGCGCAACAATTCCGCCTTCAATTCCTTTTCCGACGGCAGGTGCAGTTTGTATCGGCTGGCGAAGATTTTCTTTTGCTGGTCTTCGCCCAGTGTATAGCGCACTACGGCATCGTTCTTGTCCGTGCAAAGAATCAATCCCAGAGTTGGATTGTCGCCCTCGGTCCGCCGTTCGCGGTCGTAGTAATTCACGTAAAGCTGGAGTTGCCCAAGGTCTTGATGTGAAGGCTATTGATTTGACATTCCAACTCGCGGGCTGCCCAGTTGTTCTTGATGGATTCGATTTCGTAGAACGACCGTGCTTCGGGTTTCTCAACGCGAAGTAACGTCCGGTAGTGCGTCCAGGACAAGTTGGGGTGAAACTGGCCGGGCTGCCAGGATTGGCTACGCACTGCGTAGCCAATTGCCAATTCCGCACGTAGCGCGTGCGGAGTCTTTTCCGATTCATCACGCACTGCGTGATGAATTCCCGCCCCCCTTGCAAGCTGGGACGAAATGGATTTGTCACGCGGTGCGTGATAAATCTCTTTCGGCATGAAGTTTGGATATTCAAGGTAGAACTGTCGAAACCAGCGCAGATTCGTCCCGGAGTAAGCTGCGCCGAATTCTTCCGTCAGTCGTTCGGCCAAATCGGCCAGCAGGGCATCGCCGTAACCCGCCTTCCTCTCGCCCTGTTGCTCTTCTTCGACAATTTCTCGCCCGATCAGCCAGTTTGCAATGACCTGGGTGCTGTTGACCGTGCGCGATACGCCCACCCGAGCCGATTCGAGAATCACCCGAATTCGCTGGTAAAGCGGGCTGCCGGTCGTTTTCTTCTTCACATTTGACAGTAGCATATCATCCCTCCAAATCGAACAGTCTCATTTGCTCTTCCGCCTTGGCTTTGTTCTTGGAAAGCCAATCCCGGTAAATCGTTAGGGCGCGATGTGCCGCAAACTTGATTTCCTGCGAGCCACCGTGACGCGCCAGGGTCGGAGAAATCGACCGTCTCAACCGCAACCTCGCGCCCAGCGCCTACGGCAGCAGCGATCTGCTCGGCAAGGAGTTCTTTTTTTGATTTGGGTTTGGCTGGAGCCATGATGAAGTTTTTTTGGATCACAGCCATTTTGTTAAACGCAACAAAATGGCGGCATTGTTGTCAAGCGACTTCTCCTTTGTTTTTGGGCGGAAGAACGAGTTGTTTGACGAGTTGCTCCGGGATGGCGGAAAGATGCGGGTCGCGGTGGACAAGGGTTGCTCCTTTCTCTCGGGCGGTTGCGGCGATGAGGGCATCGCCGTTGGGAAGGCGCTGGGAAAGTTGTTCGCGCAGGTCGAAGGCGATGTGGGCGACTTGCCGGGTGACCGGCAGAGCCTCGTCCAAGAGTTCGCTGTAGAGTGCAAGCGTCTCGGCGCGGGCCTCGGCGTCGAGAATGAGTGTTTTGAGGGAAACGTGGAATTCCAGCCAAGTGATCGCGCTGATGAAAACGGGGCGCTCTTCCATGAGCCGTTCCACAATCTCATAGCCCGGCTCCTTCTGGTATTGGGCCAAGAGCGCGGAAGTGTCGAACATGTAGGGGCCGCTCATCCCAGTCCCTTCTGCCGCTCGCGGTCTTCTTCCTCGCGGGCACGGATGAGGTCGCCGACGGGGTCCTGACCGGGCCGCGCGTGTTTTCGCGCGATTTCACGGATGCGTTCAAGCATCTGCTTGCGGGTGGGCTTGATGGTGATGACGATTTTGTTGGGCTGTTCGCCAATGGCCCAATCAAGTTGAGCCCCGGGGAGAAGGCCCAGCTT
Source organism: uncultured Verrucomicrobiales bacterium (assembly GCA_903898185.1). GTDB lineage: Bacteria > Verrucomicrobiota > Verrucomicrobiia > Limisphaerales > Palsa-1400 > CAIUEN01. The sequence continues at coordinate 323 of CAIUEN010000247.1, read as the reverse complement.
GTGAGCAATTTCGGCGGGGACGGTTACTTGATTCTTTCCGGTTAAAGTTGTTATCATAACCCTTGAGCAAAGTAGATCAAGGAACGGTTGGTTTCAAGGTTTGATTATCGGGCGGGACGCTTGATCCACGAGAGAGTTCAACAATGAACGGCACGGCCACTTCGAGCAACGACAAACCACCATGCGCGAGCGCCGGGTAGCCCTGCGCTTGCCCCATATGAAAAAGCGGGACAAAAGCCTCGCGATTCTGTATTCCTTGGGCGATGCAATCAACATCGTCCATCAAACGAATACTGGCAGAGCCCGAAAACAGGAGCTTGGTG
>CAIUEN010000246.1 GCA_903898185.1 uncultured Verrucomicrobiales bacterium | reverse complement strand
ATAAATGCGTTACTAGTTTTAATCCAAGAAACTAAGGAAGCACTTCGTTTCTTTTGCGTCAACCAAACAGTTCAAAAATACGAGTAAGAAAAATTGAAACCAAGCTAAACTGTTACGGTCGGGCGGCGCTGACATGCTTACCAATAACAAATGTGCGTTGCATTTACCCAGTCTTTCACACTCCAGGCGTGTTTGACTAGACGGGTTAGCAAGACGGATACGGAAGAATTTGCCCCGCCCTTGATTCTCCCAACGCAATTGGACGTTTGTGACATGGTATCGGCAGCAAGAGCGCAGTTTCCTGGTGTTGATGAAGATATTTTGTTGGTTATCGTTGAGCGGTGTAGTCAGAAACAATCGGGATTTCAATACTTACGTGTGGTTTCTGATTACGCGCAATATCTGGCTGATCGGGACGGTCGCAAAGACATCAATATGGATGACGTTAATTTAGCTCTCAAAGAGATGCTTGCAGGCGCTCAGAACGTTCCTCGCAATACCACCGCACAGCCAGAGCGGAAGCTCCGCCAAGGCTCCGCGAAGCCCTGTAATGAAAACTTTTCACGGAAGAAAATTCCGTTGTCAACCTCAGAAACAAGCGCTGATATTTCGATAAAAATTGATAAAGATTTAGTTGCGGTTTAGCCGTAAAACAGTTGAAAAATTGAGACACACCCAAAAGGGTGCGTTAATTCCTGTACAGACGCCAAAAAAACCTTCCACCTTTTCGACAGAAGTTTTCCGCCAGTCTACAGAAGCCGGGTGTTACCTCTTGTACAGGCCCCAGAAAACACCTTCATACCTTTCGAGACAAATTATCGGTAAAGTTAGCGGATATCATCTCAGGTGATTTGCTTGCCTTATTCGGGTGTTTCGCGACATCCGCATCCATTTGATCCAGAGTTATCACAAAACCGTTCTTCAAAGCGTTCGGACGTCACACGCTTCCACCTCAATGCAAGCGATTCCATGACCATTATAAACCTTAATGATTCTCATCTCAGCAAAATCTAATTTTGGCTAAGCCTGAGTATATGCAGACCTAATGCGGCACGGTCGCGTGATTATTTCTGACAACACCCTCACTTCACCTTGGTTTCGACCAGTTTTTGAAATGCAGGCAACGCGCGCAGAGCTGAGAAGCGGGGTTCTGCTTGGGCATTGGTCAATAAATTGGGCGCAGCCGGGTTTGCAGTGAGGCGTTTGGCATTGACGTCCAATGCTTCCGTCAACGCCTGCACCGCTTCCACAGGCTTATTAAGCGTCGCTTTCATGACAGCAAGGTCGTACCACGGCTCAGGATTTCCCGGGTTAAGTTTTGTGACTTTTTCAAGAACCGCCTCGATTCTCGGAAGGCTGTTTAGTTTGACAGCGATATTGCCGGCTGAACCGAGCACATTGGCGTCCACATTGGGATTGGCAATGATCGTGTCCAGAAGTTGGTTGGCTCGATCCGCTTGCTGGGACTGTTGGCAGGCTCCGGCCAAAGTGACAGCAACCGCGAGATTAGCCGGGTCCTTCTTGAGCGCTTCTTCGAAGTGTTGGACGCCTGTGGGAGTGCGGAACAGAAGAGTGGACGCCAAGTCAAAAACAGAGGCGTCGGCCTTGGGATTGGCGATAATCGAGTCGAGAATTGCCAGAGCCTTGGAATTCTGCTGCAACTGCGAATAAGCGCTCGCCAAGTTGAAGGCCGCTTGGAAATTGGACGGGTTTTTCTTGAACTCATCCTCAAGGGCTTGGATGGTGCCAGCCCTGCTCTTTTCAGATTCGGCTTGTTGCTGCTTCCATGTCTTCAGATTACTTACCAGGCCGGAAACCGACGAATTGTAAGGATCAAGTTTACCGCACGTCTCGGCGACGATGAGGGCATCATCAAACTGATTGAACTGAAGCAGGAGATTCACGTAACGAAAAACCGCTTCTGGGCTGTAAGGGCAGAGAGCAAATGCCTGGAGGAATGTAAAGTTGGCTTCCTGGTACATCCTCCGGATTTCGGCGTCGGTCTTAGGACGGTATTCGGGAGGGCACTGAGCGCTCAGACGCCAGGCATACACGCCGCCAATGGAGCTGCGGAGCTTCGAGAAGGCTTTGGGCGCATCTTTGTCGCGCATGAATTTGCGGTCGCCGGTGAACCCATCAAAGTTGCGGCGCAGGTAGGTTTGCTCGATCCACTTGGCCACGTCAGCAACCTTGGTATCATAATCAATGATATCTCCGGTCATCCGCTTGATGTATTCTTTCCAGAAGTCATGGTCCTTCTTGAGGATCTCTTCCGTCAACACCGGCAAGGGCTGGCGGTTGACCTTCATAATGATGCCGTATGGAGTCAGGTATGGATACATCCAATCCAGCGGGAAGCTCTCCTCGACATAAAACTCGTTATCGGGATTATTATCGAAAATGACTTTTGTGAGCAGTCCGTTGATCGCCATCACAGCGACCTGTCCGGAAACTTGAACCCGGTCTCCCACCACATGGACATCCTCGCCCGGTTTGAGCTGGGGCGGTTTCATTTCAGCCCGGCGCTTGGCGTCTTCAAGATAGTTGTTGAAACATCGCTGCGAATCCTCCGGCGAGGGAATGGCGATTTCCCGGTCGGGATAGACTCCGCCCAAACTCTTCGCAATTTCAGCGGAGTAAGCCTCTTCAAGCAACAAGCGATTCAAGCGAATGCGAGTATGGCTCTTTGGTTTCTCATCGATGAACTTGCTCAGGTAAGGCGAAATATTGACCTGAGCGAAACGTTCTTTGTCATAGAGCGGCTCAACTTTGGCCAGCGCGGCAAGCTTGGCTTTGATCTCATCCTGGCGTTTAACCGACTGGGAGCCGGCTGCGACTTCAATATCGTTTTGGTTTTTCTCCTCCATCAACGCGCGCTCTTCCTGACGAGCTTTGAGTTCGCGTTCGAGCAAGAAGTTCAGATCGCGCGCCAGCGCCGCACGCACTATGGCATTGGCCCCCTGCCTGGCCAGGAGCGTTTGGGTTTCTTTGCTCAGGTTATTGAAAATCCATTCGGAGAGCTTGTCCCGATTTGCGCTTGGTTTGAGTTTGGCAATGAAGGCAGGCAGGTTCGTAAAATCATCCCCGGTAAATAAGGAGGTGGAGGTGCGACGGCGCTTCTCAATGTTGTCACCGATTTTGGTGAAGACCGTGTCCAGCGGAGAAAAGAGTCGTGAATGAAACAGTTCCGAGAAGAACGGGGGGTCAATCTGGCGGCTGCGATTGTAATGGGCGCGGATATAGCACAAGTAAGTGCCATCGGCCAAGGCGTTTTGGGTAATGATATAGACGTCACGGCGATCGAACTTCTGATCCTCGGCTGGCTGGCAGTTGTGAGGTGTGAAACTCTCGCAAAAAATCATGTACGTCGGACAGAAGCGGCCCGGATCGGTTCCACCAAAGAGAATCGCATCCTTCGTCATCTCGGGGTAGAGCGGCTTGTTATCGGGGCCCTTGAATGGAGGAGTAAACATGTCATGGCCAAACCAATAGCCGAACATGTGGCCGCGCTGCTCGCTGGTGAACCAATGGGAAAGCCCTGGATGAAGCGGCATCAACGCAAAGAGACCGAGCGTTAAGGCCAGCGGCGCCCGGTTCTTGTAAATCACCACGCCTGCCACAAACGCCAGTCCCATGGCGATCAGTATCAGGTTGGCGAAGACCGGCAACCCATACTGGTTTTTCTCAAACGCCTGCATTATCCAGCGTGGTAAATCTCCAAGGCTGATGTCACCGTCCATTCCGAAATAGAGCTCGCCGGTTTTCTCTTTCAAGCAATAGAGCGCCATCACAACCGCGATCACACCGCCCACAAGGCCCCATAAGCGGAACCGCTGATAATGGGTGGCCATAAACGCCGCCGTCAACGCCAACCCATAGCCCACCATGATGCCAACAATCGCGTGAGAGGAGGCGAAGAATACCTTGATCAAATCCATCGAAGCTCGATCCACGTTCGGATTGAACAGAATCATCAACAACACCGCAACGCAGAAGTAAATGCCGCAAAGTCCGATGATCCAAGCGCGCTCACGGCGTTGCATCTTGAAAATGAATAGAAACGGCAGCAGGGCCAGCAACGCATAGACGAGGTTGAACTCGTCCGTAATGCCTCTGACCAGCAGAACCATCTGCGATAAAAACTTAACGGGATCATTGAAGATATCAGTGGGAAGAATCTTATCGTATTGTCCGCGGCTCAAGGCGTGAAAGAAACCCTCCACAGTCCGGGGATAGCCCCACTGCATCGGCGGGTTGGACATGCCGGCAATCGCCTCGTAGAAATAAAACGAGGCTCCCAAGACAAAAAGCGCAAGCATGATCAGCGACGGAAGAATTTCGGTGCAAAGCCGGTTGGTCTTGATGATCAACCAGAGGCAGCCTGAAATCGACAGCAGACCCACGATATGGAAAATATTCAAGATCGTCGGGGTCTCCAAAATCGTGACCATGTGAGATGCCTTTAGAAACAGTACCGCAATGTATAATAAGCTATTGCCAAAGAGCAGGTCGCGTCCCAGTCGAGGCTGGGCGACAAGAACAGCCAGTTCAATACCCATCGCAGCGCAAACCAACGTCTGGTGAATCGTGGAGCAGATGCCGAAACAGAACATCGCCACGTAGAGGTAGCGCAATTGGCTCGGCGCGTACATCCAGCGCAATAGACAGACCAACACGATCATCAGCCACGGCATACCGAACAGAGAAATACGGTTGATGACAACCGACTCACTCCACATGTAGCCGTCCAATCCCACCAACAGAGCTGCCGTCAGACCCGAAACCGCGCAAATAGATCGCTCCCAGTTGCCGGTCAACCGCTTGAGTTCTTCGATACCTTCCATGAGCATGCTGCTGCCGCGGGAAACCATCAGCGCGACCAATCCGCATCCAAACGCCGCCGCCGTCAACTCGGCCAGAGTCACTCTCCACGCAAAGTTTCCCCATGGCACCAGCACCGTCCAAAGCCAGGTGTAAATGGTCCAAACCGGGTAGCCGGGAGGATGTGGAATGCCGGCATAGACCGCACCTGTGACCAGTTCGCCCGAATCTTCCAGCGTCAATTCGGGGGCCATCGTGAGAAAATAGATTGTCCAAACGACAATGAACGCCACCCCGGCCGTCAGCCAGTCCAGTTTCCGGAATAACGGTGGAATCACCTCTGGATCTGATTTCCGAGGCGGATTTGCCACCGGTTTGCTCTGTTTCTGCGACTTGTTGCTTGTTATCTCGCTCATGATCATTCAATTGCGCCAAAGCGCTGCTTTCTTTTCCCATTTAGACCGGGAAGGGAACCATTTGTATAAACAAATGTCTAAATAATCGCAAAATTCCAATAAAGCCAGCCCTGAATTTCAGCAATTCTCATTGTCGTCGTTTGACTGACTTCCTTGGCGTCCGAGACCTTCGCCAAACTTGACGTGGAGGAACGCCGTGCCGACGCGAGGTGAGGTTTGGCTCGCGGATTTGGGGATGATGGAAAAGACCCGTCTGGTGCTGGTTCTCAACGCGCCGTTTGCCGACGCAGATCGGTCGCTATACACGGTTATTCCACACACCACCGCCCTGCGGGGCTTGCAATCTGAAATTTAAAATCTGACATCTGCAATTCCCCATGCCCCAATCCAAAACCATGCCCATCCCGTTAGCCGGTCTGGCATTCAAGTCTTCCCTTTCTTTCACCATTGTTCCGCCATTCTTCATTTCATCTCAGTTTGTGTAAATAGTGAGGACTGATACTTGCCATTGAAATAAGTAAATTTACTCAATGACTGAGTATTATTGCTCAATCTAAACGATCGTGCTATTCTTGGCAGCATGAGTTTTGAACGATCCATCGTGGGCGAAATCGTGGCGGCACTGGATTTGAAGCTTCCATTATTGCAGGTATTGGTGGGGCCTCGCCAAGTCGGCAAAACCACGGCAGCCAGCCAGGTCGTAAAGCGTCTTGGTTGGCCCAGCGCGCAGGCATCTGCCGACGCAGCCCTGCCACAGCAACCCGAGTGGATTGAAACCCAGTGGAGGTTGGCTCATGCCAAAGCGAAAACCACAGGGACCCGAGTATTGCTCGTTCTGGACGAAATTCAGAAAGTGCCGGGATGGAGCGAGGTCATCAAACGCCTTTGGGACGAGGAAATGGCAACCGGGGGCAAAGTCCGACCATTGCTGCTGGGTTCTTCGGCTCTGCTTGTGCAGCGCGGCCTGACCGAGAGTCTGGCAGGACGGTTCTTTCTCCACCGTTGCCCTCATTGGTCCTGGTTGGAATGTCGCGAGGCTTTTGCATGGACGCTGGATCAGTGGATCTTTTTTGGGGGCTACCCCGGCGCGGCAGTTCTTGCTGAAGACGAAACCGTGTGGAGGCGTTACGTTAACGATTCGCTCATTGAAACCGTCCTCGCGCGCGATGTGCTGCAAATGCAGCCCATTACAAAACCTGCTTTGTTACGGCACCTCTTCGCGCTTTCGGCGCATTTTCCAGCGCAGATCTTTTCCTACAACAAGATGCTTGGACAACTGACGGATGCCGGCAACACGGTCACCCTGGCCAACTATTTACGGTTATTGGAAACTGCTTTCCTGGCGAGCGGCCTGGAACTCTTCTCCAAGGGAAAAACGCGCGCCCGTGGCAGCAGTCCCAAGCTGGTGCTATGGAACAACGCCTTGGTCAGCGCGACGGTCCTCAAAACGTTCGAGCAAGCGTATGGGGACGGCTCATGGTGGGGACGTCTGGTGGAAAACGCCGTGGGCGCCCATCTCTTGAACGGCCTGCATGGCTCGGCCTAGTATGTGACTTACTGGCGCGACGCGACGCTGGAGGTGGATTTTGTCGTCAGCCACGGCGCGCAAGACTGGGCGCTTGAGGTGAAAAGCGGCCGCAGCGGCAAAACCAGTGGGATGATGGCTTTTCGCCAGCGTTACCCCGGCGCCAAGGCTTGGCTGATCGGCCCGACTGGCATCAAACTGGAGCAGTTCTTCTCTCGGCCAGCCGTCGAATGGTTTGAATGAACCTTGTGAAAGGTCCTGCATTGTAACAGTCTGCCTGTGGGTTCATGGCTGCGGCGTCACTTCGATTTCGCCTTCCACGAAGGCTGATTCGCCTTTTGCCATGCGGCCAAATGAGAACTCCAGATTGTGCGTTCCGAAATGGTTGTGAAACACAAGCGTGCGATAGTGGCTGAAGCTCTTGAGGTCGACTAGAACCTTGCCGAAACCGCCTGAGACTTCCCCCCAACTGGCAGGCTGGTCCGTAAGTGCGGCACCAACGAGACCAAGCAGCACTCCGTTCGTATTCCGAATCTCACACTTGGGAGGAATCAAGATGTCGTAACGACCGCCAGAACCGTTCTTTCGTCCATCGCTGGCGGTGCATTGCAGCCGATGCGTTGTGCCGTTGAAAGCGAATGAGTTTACCATCGTCTGGTCAAAATCAAAGGGTACGCTCATGCCAGCAAAAGCAATTGGCACTGGGCCGACGGCGACGCGGAATCCGAGTTTGACTTGGATTATGGGGACATGACAGATGCCGATCTGACTGCCTTGGCGTCCGTGACCTTCGCCAAACTTGACAATGAGGAACGCCGTGCCGACGCGAGGTGAGGTTTGGCTCGCGGATTTGGGGATGATGGAAAAGACCCGTCCGGTGCTGGTTCTCAACGCGCCGTTTGCGAACGCAGATCGGTCGCTATACACGGTTATTCCACACACCACCGCCCTGCGGGGCTTGCAATCTGAAATTTAAAATCTGACATCTGCAATTCCCCATGCCCCAATCCAAAACCATGCCCATCCTGTTAGCCGGTTTGGCATTCAAATCTTCCCTTTCTTGCTCAAAATGAGAATTGCTGCGCATCTTCTCAACTGCCTTGACATCAGGCCCCCAATTGACCTAGATTCCCTCATGAAATCGTTGCTTTCACGGATTACAATCGACCCTGAGATTTGCCATGGGAAACCCGTTATCCGCAACCTTCGGTACCCCGTCGAGGCGATGCTCGAGTATCTTGCTGGCGGTGATTCTTTCGATGCGATTGTAGCCGAGTTCCCGGACCTCGAACGCGAGGATATCCTGGCATGTATCGAGTTTGCTGCGCAATCCCTCAAGCTCAAAAGCCAGCACATGGTGCTTTCATGAAGTTCCTGGTCGACGCGCATATGCCGCCGTCGCTTTGTGGAGTATTGCGACAGGCCGGGCACGACGCCATTCATACATCGGAGTTGCCTGATCGGAATCGAACCACGGACGCGATCCGGCAATTTAATTGAACTCCATCTTGAATCCCCGGAATGATTGGCCTATCATCAAACCATGATAGTGACACGTTTAGAACCAGTGCTGTGATTATCTTTGAAACTAATTTGACTTTGTTATTTTAACCGTCTTCTTTTTCACGGCGTTTTTGCGCGCGCGCATGCGATTCGATAGCT
>CAIUEN010000245.1 GCA_903898185.1 uncultured Verrucomicrobiales bacterium | reverse complement strand
TAATAAAGTCACGCTTTCAACCGCGCTTAGTATACAATCTGAGGCGCACCCGCCGTCAGCGAGCCAATGAATACCGCCAATGACAGAACCCCGATGGCAATCAGCCAACGGACTTCCGCTCCCCCGGCAAAGTATTTTGCCGCCAGCGAGACGGGCTTGTTACATTTCGTGCAAATGAAATTTGGCCAGATGGAATCGCTTTTTACCGGGGTGGAACCGGCGCATGACTGGCAATAAAATCCAGCACCTACAAGTTTTGGTTTCTCCGCGCATTTGGGACAATGAAATTCATCCCCGCTAACACAGGATTTGGGAAGGCAACTTGGATGGAACCAATTGTTGCAAACAGAACAAAATTGGGGGCAAGCCGTGTTCTGTCCGGTAATAAGCAATTTGCCGGGTCTATCGAGATCCCGGTCTATCGGACTCCTGCAAACACTACAAGCTAGATTGTGGCCGATTGGCTCAATTATCCCAACGTTGTGGGGTGCTCGCGGCGAATTGGGTGCATTTGGATCCATGAGCGGCCACGCATCATGCTCGCAGACCAAAACCCCGTCAGGATATTCTTTACCGCAATGGGTGCATTTTTTCATGGGCAAATGCTCTATTTAGAATCAGAGAACTTAAGAACAGTTTTTATATGTGCGCAATAACTTCCTATACCGGGGCCAAAAAAGAATATAAAAACCGAGAATGAATTGAATAAAGACTCCGGCACCCATCGCGGCTGCCATAGCCAAAAACCCCGCCAAGCCGTGGTTTTTAAGCTGACCGGAGTTTTGGTCTACTATCAACATTCCAAATGACATAAGCACACCAAGCAGTAATGCCCACCCGATCAACGCGCTTACTGGAGGAGAGCACCGCCTCTTCAAATATGCCACGATTGATTCTCGAACTTGGCCTTTACTTGTCAGGCAAGTCCGAAAAAAGTCGTCAGAATCCGCTTTTTTGAAAACCTGATAACAATAATCTTTATCCAATAATGCCTGGTGAAACGTTTCACTCACAGCCCCTCCCTTGGTAGAGTCAATAACTAGCCTTAGCGCCTCGTCTGGCATCGGATATTTTAGAATCGCCCGAATAGCTTCTCGAAGTGTCTTAGCATCTGGCAGCCCTGCGGTATCGGAAGAGGAACTTATCAGCATTTCATCAAGTGCATACTTAAAAAGCCACGGTGGGTTGCTTAATGGAGTCGTAATGAACTTCTCATCTTTCAGGGTGACATCAACCGGGGTAACGGCAATTACTTTCGGTTGATTCTGGCTCTGGGGTGCGTTGTTTGTACCCGGCTTTGCTCCATCATAATCACATAAAGCCTTGATAATTTCAGGCGGTACACACAGGTTCCTTTTGTCATTTCCCATCAAAGGAAGCCGATCAGGAAGTTCGATGAAAAACACGCTTTGTTCACCGATGGCAATAACACCTGTGTTTCCGGTGAATCTAGCTTTCCGTGCATGTATTGAGTTTTGCACAGCAACTGCCGCGAGAGGTCCTAGGAATAAACCGACTGCTAAACCGACTGCCGTCGGCGTGGTGGAATCCTCTTTTTCTCTCACGGCCCAATAATAAACACCAGCCAAGGTGACATGGTCTGTAGGAACATATTTTTGAGCAAATCTGACAAGCTTTGTCTGCAATGCGCTCCCCACATCCTTTTCAGCAACCTGAGGCGAAGTTGCGACAGTTCTAATGTTACGCTTTTCAAGCTCAGCCTTCGCTGCATCAAGCGCTTTGGCAGACCAGTAGTCTGCTGGTTCTGCAAACATCTCTTGCAGTTGCTGGTCAGTCTTTTCCGCCATCAATGCGGATAGTTCGTTGGAGGTGTTCATTTGAGTCAATCCAGTCCAGTGTGATCGTCTTCATCGCCATGTAAAAGCCTGTTCATCGGTTCGCTTGTAAAAGCCGCAGCCAACGCGGTCAATGTGTTCGCGCAAAGGCTGGTGGTTGATGGCGTCGTAGGCCAGCACATCGAAGGTGTAGGGCAACGGCAGTTCGTCCAGTTCACCGGCGATGGCGGCAACGAGGGAGGCGGAAACAGTTCCCCAGAGCGCGAGGTCAATGTCAGAAGCCGGCTGGGAACTGCCCTTGGCGCGCGAGCCAAAGATTTTTGCCGCCGTGACTTCACCGTGTCGGCGCAGGACTTCGCGGATCAATTCCTGTTCTGAATCTGTCAGGCCAAAGCCATTCATGACTTGCTACGGGGCTTGAGAAAATCGTGCAACTCTTGCAGGCCGCCCAGGTAACGGTCGGCCATCTCGCGAACGGCCTTGTCAACGACCGCCTCATCGTAGGTGTGCGAGAGCGAATTTCGACAGTCGAGCATGTCCACCCAAAGCTGCCCATCGCTGATGATCTTTGCGGTGAATGCCTGTTTGACGACGTTCTTGGGTGTGTTTTGGGTCAGCACAACGCCACTG
>CAIUEN010000244.1 GCA_903898185.1 uncultured Verrucomicrobiales bacterium | reverse complement strand
CCTGCCGGGGTGCGGTTTATTTTGAATCGTTAACCGGTGGTGTCGCTTCGCTCAACCACCGGCTACAGGCTGGGAAGCCGCTGGCTTCCGGAGTGGGAAGGTTGGCCATTTCGGATTGGGGCGGGTGTCTGGCATGGAATGTATTATATCCAACTTGATATGATAGACCATAAAAAATACGCCGTCAGAAGTCGTATTTCTGCTTTAGGTTACTTTCCGGTCGCACACCCGGGGGGGACGCAGGCTGATCACCGGCAGATCCGGCGCGGTTGGTGCTTGGGGGGATGATCAATTCTGAAAGGAGCTGCTTGCCGTTGGCAAGTCGGCTGGTGGCAGCCACTACGGATCGGAACGCCATGAGCGTGACCAGGAGAAAGCCAATAGGCTGGTTGACGAAGTGCTCAGGCGGCTGGTTTGTACGGAAAAAGAGTTGGAGCAACGCCCAAAAGGAGATAAACAGAAGATCCAAACAGCACGAATGCTGCGCCAGCAAACAACGATGACACTCAAATGGATAGCCCAGCGCCTGCGCATGAGCAGTTGGAACTATGTGTCCACACTTGCTGCACCAAAACCAACACCATAATGTCAATAGTGAGGATGACACTTATTATCGATGGAATTGGAAACATTTACATAACCGGTGTTCAGCGACAATTAGAAACGTGGAGAGGAAAAGTAATTGTCGTTGTACAAACCGGCTCATTTTGGGAACATGCCACAGCGGGAACTAACATTTTTGTTATTTCCCACAATGACGGAGGCGCAGCAAGTTTTGTGGCGAAAGTTGACGGCAATGGTCATTTTCTATGGGCTCGAATGCTCACATCATTCGGTGATGTATCGGCAGGTGGCATCGCGGTCAATATGGAAGGGGATTCTTTCGGTTAGTAATCTCCCTTTGAGGTTTCTTATAGGCGCTACATTACTTTTGCATAGCTGGTTTAGGAATTACACCGGCTATAAGGTTAGCAAGTTTTTTTTGTTCATGTTCGTTCGACGGAAAATCTTCTGAGATTAGGCGTAATCCATTCGTTTCGAGCCTACTCTTGAAGCCTTGCATCCACTTCCGAAAAAACTCACCACTTAAGTCATGAGAACTGCTACCCTCTTGAAGAATTGCGGGCAGTGCTCGCATTATCGCTCCGTAACCGATGGTCTTTGACAGAATATAATCATTTGAACGACTCCACTCGTCAGGAAAAGTTGCTTTCACGGCACTAAACGCATTCATTAGAATTTTGTAAATGGCATCGTCTTCATTGTGGATAAAATAATATCTTAGAGGCAAAGTCGAATCGTCCTGTATTTTCTCCTTCCGTTTAATTTGGACTAAATCGTTATCAGGATGCTTTGAGATCAAAGGAAGCAGATATTTAATGAAGCTCCCTTGAGTTAATGAAGCGTTTTCATGTTCCTTTTTCCCAAGCATTTTTAGCCGTTTAAAAAAAGGACTATTCTCGTCTGAATTCATTAGACGGGCAATCTCATGACATGTCTTTTGGGGGCTACGAGTGTCTGCTAAAAAGAACAAATCATAAATCAAGGATTTGGAGACAGGTGTCTGCTTGCTATTGATAATGGAAAAAACATAGGCCTTTTCTTCCTCCACCAGATTAATTTGACTTTGTTAAAATAAATCCTGCAGTTTTTCGCCGGTTGTGTCAGCTTTGTTGCGTGTTGACAATCCAACAGAACATCTTCTAGACTCAAGAATGAAATCAAACATAACGGCCTTGAGGGCATGGCCGCGCGAT
>CAIUEN010000243.1 GCA_903898185.1 uncultured Verrucomicrobiales bacterium | reverse complement strand
GAAGCAAACGAGCGGAAACGAGGCAAGGTCTGGCGGTGGACGCCAGCGGCCTCCCGGAAACTCGACATGGCTTCAATTCGGCGTCCGCATGCCGCGTGCGCCAACAACGCCCCAATGGGCAAAGTCAAATGAACGCAATCAAACCTTATCTCCAAACCGGCCTGGTCGTAATCCTCACGCTGGTTGTCTTGAAATTCGCCAAGCCTTATCTTCCGGCTGTAGTCACCAATTACCTGCCTTAATCAGATTCGCCGCTGGCTCGTTACAAACCAAAATCCCAATCATCTATGGATAAAATTCTCAAGTTAAGCGAACCTGTAAAAGGGCAGGCTTTCAACACGCGGGCCACGGTCGAACTCCCTGTCGGGCCTCGCTATCATCGGCTGGTGTTCGAGATTGAAGTCTCAGCCGCCGCAACTGGTCAGCATGTTGCTCTGGCCGATGTTCTTGGACTCATCAATGTCAAAGCCAATGGCACATCTCAACGTCAGATTCTTGCGACTGAGCTTGATCACATCAACACACTCAACGGCGCAAACTACGCTTACAACGTGGATAACGGAGCGGGCGGAGCAACGGCTACGGGCGGCAAGCATCGGTTCATGTTGCCGATGTTCTTCGCTGAGCCTTGGCGCAAGGGCTGGGCTGCACAGGAAAGCCGCGCTCTCAAAACCTCGTGGGTTGATGGCAGTCATCTCAATTCTCTGCAACTGGAGTTTGACATTCCGGCGCTCAACGCAACGAACATTGCGGCAGCCGCGACCATATCGTTCAAGGTCTGGACTCTGACCGACGCCGTTGCAGGTGGACTGGATGCCAACAAGCAGCCCATTGCGAACATCAACAAATACTATCGCAACTTCGAGCCTTATACGGCGGCGGGCGACCTGTATTTGACCCGGTTTGCCAAACGCCAGGCATATGAGGCAATCCATCTCTACACGCCGACGGATACGATCAGCAACGTCAAGGTGACTGTGGATAGCGTCATCAAACGCGACGCCAGCAAGGCAGCCAACGACAACAGCCTGATCTATTACGATCTGAATGAGGCGGGAATCAGTGCCAATTGGTATGACATCGTCTTTGACATGTCTGACCTGGTCGAAGACGCCTTGTTCATGACCACCAGCACTGGCGCACCTGTTCTCGAATTCCAAGTCATCCCGACCGTGGTCGGCAGCGCTGGCCCTGGAATTTATGTCGTGAATGAGGTTTACGGGCCTCTGGACTAAGAATCAACCGATACGCAATCCCGGGGCGGGTCAGTAGGAAGCGAACGCCCGCCCCATATATCAAACCTAAAATTTTATGGCCTTAGACGCATCAACAGCCGACCAGATTGACAACGGTTCAAGCTGGTTGGATTATGTCAACACGCTCGTCAGCGCGGCTCCGACCGTCCTTGGAGTCGTCAACAAAGTCACCGGCACCACGAATGCCCAACAGGCCGCCAGCTCTACCGCGACACCCAACGCCAGCGCGGCCAAGATTCCGGCGGGGCAAAGCGTGCCATCCACCACCACCCAATCGAGTTTTGAAAAATACCTCCCTTGGATTGCTGGCGGCGTGGTGCTCATGTTCGGTGTTGCGGCGTTCATTCGCTGGGGCAAATAGCTTATGTCGCAGGCATCATCAGCTTCTGAATCATCTTCGACAATGGGCGGTGATTCCGTGTCGATCGTCAGAGATTCCGGTGGCACAAACCAAAGCGCGTCTTACGCGTGGATCATCGGCATCATTGCCTTGGTGGGCATTCTGTTTGCCGTGATCTTCTTTGCTAGAAAGTGATCTTATATGGGAAGCGGTTACGACATATCAGCTTCAATGTCCGCCTCGAATTCGAGCGCGGCGCGCAATGACGCGACAACGAATTTTGGTGATTTCACGTTTGGCGCGGTCAATGCCAATCCAACTGCATCCTCAAGCCCGATTGTCTATATGGTCGGCGCAATCGTGTTAATTGCGGTGATTTTGTTGCTCTGGAGGAAATAAGCATGGGATTATTTGATTCATCCTCAACCACGACCAGCAACTACTATGATCAACGCGTTGCTGCTCAAACATCCGGCGCCACCTCTCCCGTCCGCATTACTGACACAAAAGGAAACCAAAATGTTTCCGGGGATAATTCGACATGGCAGAATGGCAACGGCAGCGGCAGCGGCAATGCGCGGGTGGCGTATGGGACTGGAAACACCATCATTGATCAGTCTGGTGATGTCGCAATCAAAGCTCTCAGCCGCGCGGCGGACACGGCGGATGGAGCTATTGTCACAATGGATAAACTGGCTGAGTCTGCGATTACGGCCAATACTGCCGCCTCAGGCACAATCGCCAGCACGGTATTATCTCTGGAAAGGCTGCAAACGACCGAGCTGGCGGCCACACAGCATGCGATTGCCGACCAAGCGGCGCAGCAATCGGCAGATAAAACATCGGCCATGACCACGCTATTGAGCGCCGTGACCGACTTGGGGAAGACCACGGCCACGGGTGGCCAGTCGGACATGAATAAAACCTTTCTTTACATTGCCCTGGCCGGTTTTGCGGCTCTGTCGGCAGTAGCCTACTTCTTTTTCAAAAAATGAGTCTTTCCGCTGTTAATCAAAAATCCGTCTTGGGCCTGATCTCAGCAACGCTGGGGCCATACGAGCAACGCGCCGTGCGCGTGACCGGCAGCATGTTCCAGGTCAAGGAATCAAGCGACGATTTTGAGGCGTCCTTTGATGGCCAGTCTTTTTTCCCGTTGCAGGTTGGCCTTGGGGTGAGACTGGTTAGCAATGACCAATTCACCTCGCTTTGGTTGCGCAACCCCTCAGCCTCATCCTTATACCTGGAAATCTACCACGGATCAGCCCAAGTGATAGATTCGCGACTGAACACGGTCGCAACCCGACTTTCTCAGGTGACCATTGCGACTGTGAGCACTCGGATTGTGTCAAACAACATTTCGATTGTCGCTGGGAACGTGGTAAATCACCTTGGCACAAATGGAGGACAGCAACGCATACAGGTTGTAATCACCAATACTGGGTCAGTTGCGCTCGGATTAAAAAGCCCCTCAAACCCTCAGGCTGGCGCGACAATATATCCCAATTCGTCATTTACGTTGCAGGGTAATTTTACGTTTGGCGTTTGGAATCAAAACGTAACGGCTGGGAGTTATCAGTTGCTTGAGATTTACCCGGCATGATGGCCATAGTCCAAATCCAAGCGAAGCCCACGCCTGTGATGTGGGTATCCAATACGACCATTGACACTGCAAACTACGTGACCGACGAATCTGGCAACATCCTCGCCGATGAGGCTGGCAATCAAGTCATAATCGACCAATGAAATTCTTTTCTGTCTGCATTCTCTTTCTGGCTTGCCTTACCTCTCAGGCGGCTAATACGCCTCTGAGTGCATTTCCTCAAGTTAATGCCGTTTCCACCAATGACGACCTGTGGGTCAATAAATGGACTGGCTCAAACTATGTGTCATCAAGGGCCAATGTTGGAGTCTTGGTAAAAGCGGTGTTAACCAACCTGTCGGGAACAACTATTGATACCTCTGGTCTGGCGTCAACCAGCTACGTTGCAAGCGCAGTCTCTGGTGTGGCGTCAACCAGCTACGTTGCAAGCGCAGTCTCTGGTCTGGCGTCCAACTCCGTAGGCTCATCCCAGTTCACCAATGTCGGCGGCTACGACAACCTGGCGGTTGGAGAGTTTGCAATGGCCGGGAATTCTGGCGATTGGAACACAGTGTTCGGCAAAGAGTCTTTGATGGACAACCACAACGGCAGCTTCAATGCGGTGTTTGGGTATGGCGCAGCCCAATTGGGGAGAGGCAATTTCAACACGTTCTTTGGGTGTGGGGCTGGGAGTAATATCTATCAGAAACAAGGGGTCGTAAACAGCACTGGGATCGGATATGGAACCTACACAACAGCCGACAACCAAGTGGTCATCGGAAACGAAAATGTTGTTCAAACCGTGATACGAGGGGTAATCACTGGAGACGGTTCCGGCATCTCCAACCTGTGGCCGTTTACGATCTCCAACCCCTCATGGCTCTCGGTGAATGTGTCTGGCGGCAAACTGGCGTTTTTCGACGGGTCGGTAACGAACATTGCAGCGGGTGTCGTGACCTTGCAGCCGTCAACCACCAATTACGTGTCATTGAACCTCTATGATAAGTCAATCCACGCGTGGAAGAGGTCGGGCGATCGTGGAAGCGTGTTATTGGGCACCGTCACCACCAGCGCAACGGGCGTGTTGAACATCATCCAGCCCAATGCATTCACTGTGCCGCCGTCTCGAATTTCTCGCACACGGGCTAAATTGGACTCTGGCCAACCGGTGCGCATTCTTTTGCTGGGGGACTCAACAACTCAGGGCTCAGGCTCCAGCGGTGGCAGCAATTGGTTTAGCTTGCTGTTCTCGGCATCCATGACCAATCAGGCAGTGAGTCTGGGCAAGACGAATATCACGGTAGTCAATATGGGGGTCGGCGGACAGGTCGCCAAATGGGGGCTGGCATGCCTGGGAAATACGGTTTTCTCTCCGTATCGCGCCAACGTGGATTTTCCATACTGGGGAATGTCAAAGAACCAGTATATCAATTCGGAGAATTCAGCTCCTACAAACGGCATCGGAGAAAGCCCTCTTTTGAGCCCCAAGCCTGATCTGGCAATCATTTCATTCGGAGCTAATGCTTCGACGAATTCGGTCGAAGAGTTGGCGTTCATTGAATCCGCCATTGCGAGGCTCAGAAAGAGAGACATCGAAGTGATCCTTTGGAATGGATATTACCGCAACGGTTTTGCATCCATCCAAAACGCGCAGTTCGACCGTTACCAGTCCATTGCGGATTGGCAGGGTTGCGAGTATGTGGACACATTTTCACGGCTTGAGGAAACCAACAGAGATTCGTCCGGGAGCTTCACAGGGGTAACTTACGGAGATAACGACATCCATCAAAACAACTCAGGTCATATAGCCACGGCGGCGGCGATCAAATCGCTATTCTCAGTGCCCCAGGCACCGATCTGCCCGGCTGTGCCGCAAACCCGGCTATTGCTCAACGTGCAATCCAACTGGTTTCCCAACTGTGCCGATGTCGAGTTCTATGCCGCAAACGGCACTTGGAACGCGCTCATCAACAGAGGTTCAGCGGCCTCAGCGGCCTCCCTTGGGCCAATGATTGGCGGGTTGGCAACCAACAGCGCGTCTTACATCATCGGCGCAGGCAGCAACGTGCAATATAACTTCTCTAGGGCTTTGTCGGCGGATGTCTTTTTCAGCTCAGCCAACACGGCCACCCTGACCGCAGCCGTTTCTGGTGGCGGCTGGTCCAAGTCAATCTCGGTGCCCAATCAATCGTGGGGTGGATTGCTCAGTATTATTTCGATGAATGAAATGAAAGCTGTGGATCTGAGCTACGGCCCTTCGTTTGGCACCAATTGGAGCATCTTCCCGAACTGGGCATTTCGAAGCACGTTCAACAACACGGTCAACATAGAAGCCGCGATTGCCTACACCTATGACGGATATGTCGTACCATGGAACCAGATGCAGTTCGCTGGCACCTGGGGCACGGAAGCAAGCTGCCTTGATGTCACCAGGCTGAGCCACTACAGCGACGATGTAGGAAACGCCGCCGTCGTAATTCCGTTCACCGGCAACGGACTGGTGGTCTATGTGGACTCAAGCAAGGCGGCTGGAACATTGACAGGCTATATTGATGGCAACAAAGCTTACAGCGCATACGATGCTTACTACAATGTGGCAGTCACCAATCTGGTGCATACCTTGCAATTCTGGCCTGGTAATTATCCTGGCAAGCTGAGCGACAATTACGGGCCTCACACTGTGCGGTTGGAACTAATGACCAACCTGAACGGGTCTGCAATCTCCCCGGTCGCCCGCACCCGGCGACTGGGAATCTACGAGGCTTATTCCGTGGATGCCCGATAGAAAGAACTGATATGGGTTTATTGACTTGGATCGAATCAAAAGTGACCGGTGTTGACCTGGCGGCAGAGCAAGCCCGCGGTGACGCCCTAGATGCTCAGATTGCCGCCAATCAAAAAGACAACCTTGATTCCGGCAAATGGACTGTGGCCCAATACGACGCCGCCAACGCAGATCAGCAAAAGGCGCTCACTGGCGACGTCACCCAACAAGTCTTGGACGCTGGCAAGGAAGGCGCGATTGAAGGACTCAACAACCTCCAGCAAGGCGTAAAGAACGCCGTTGGCAATACCCTTTCCTTTGGCTGGGGCATGATTCCATGGCAACTCTGGCTTGTCGGCGGGCTCGCCCTGTTCATTTACATGGGCGGCGGCATCTGGATACGCGGGATACTCGAAAAGAACAAATGACAATCCATATCGAAATCGTTGTCACATTCCTTGGCGCGTTGCTGACTCTGCAAGGATGGACACTCATGGAACTCGTGAACCTCAAAACCCAAGTGGCCGTCATCACTCAGCAATTGAATGACTGCCAGAAAATGAACTGCCAACAATGAATGACCAACTCCAAACCATCCTGCGCGCCGTCTTGAAAATTGGTGGCGGCTACCTCGTGGCCAGCGGAATGACCGATAACAACAGCGTCGAAATCATCACAGCCGGTCTGCTCACGCTCATCGGCGTGGTCTGGGGAATCTTGCATCGCACACCGGCGCCCAGCGCTGGCCCGGCCACGCCAACTCAATCTGGGCGCACTCAGAGCCTTTTCCCCGTGATCCTCGCAGTCGGATTGGCGGGTTTTCTCTCCGGGTGCGCCTCCCCACAGTCAGACGCCTTCAAGGCTGAATCCGCAGCCCAGACCGGCGTCGAAACCGCCCTTGCTGGATGGAACGTCTATGTCGGCAACTACCACCCTGGCACCAACACAGAATGGAAAGTCATGCAGGCCCTCAACATCTACAAGGCCAGCGAGCTCCTTGCCATCGACGCCACCCAAGCTTGGATACGCGACACCAACAGCCCGACGGCCACGGCAACCTTGCAATGAGCGCGGACAAGAAGAATGAGGCAAAGGGGAGCTGTTTTTTGCACAGATGTTGATGGAAGCAACTGGAATCTCCCCAGTTTCCTTGATTAGCCGACGGTGGTTTTGAGCCCCTCGCAGAGATTGATCTGCGAGGGGTT
>CAIUEN010000242.1 GCA_903898185.1 uncultured Verrucomicrobiales bacterium | reverse complement strand
CAGACCGCAGCGTTTCGCGAGCTTCATCTCTTCGACTCGCCGCCGCGCATCTATATGTTGAACGGACTATTTTCATATTTGGCACTTCTCAGCCAAACAGACATGCCAGCTTCTCTGGCTTAACCAGAATACGCGGAAGAAGAACCCATTGCGAAGAATGCATTTTTAATCTGACATGAATAATGCATGACCTTTCCAGAGCAAAAAACCGATCAATTCAACACCCCAAGATGATGCCGACCTTGTCGCCAGCAAGAATGTCCTTCAACTGCTGCTCTGCTGCTCTTCTGAGATACATACAATTCAAAATATGCTATCATTTTGCATACTTCAATAGTCACCAGGGCACCACAACGTCTTTCCTGCGGCTACTCCCAACTGACCGCAACCGTCATTTTTTTCCCGAATCGATTGGCATAATGCAGGTGTTTGTTGGCTGCGCCGAATTCGTGGACCATCTTGGTAATCTTCACGTCGTAACAGCAATACTCGGCAATCTCGACCAATTTCCCTTCCTTGAACCAGCGGATCGCTTGCATTCCCTCCGCGGTTTTCTCCACGCCCAGGGACGCTGTCGCAAGCGAGTCGAGCGAGATTCGGTGCTGAAGCGTTTTCTGAAGTTCCACCAGCATGTCGAGGGTGGCAATTTGCTCGGGATCGAAAAACGGGTTGTGTCCGATCAACACTTCGTAATCGAAGCGCAAATTGTTGAACCCGACCACCAGATCGGCGCGTCGAAGCTCGTCAATCAAGTCATTGACCTGCTTCTCCCCGTAAATCTTGTAACCGCCGCGTGTTGTGCTGTAGGTCACGCCAACGCTCATGCGCATGTCGCGAATTTTATCCCACCCGCCGACTTCCTCGGCCGACAGTTGGGTTTCCAGATCAAAATAAACGATGTTCCTCATAACAGGGGGAATGACTGCGCCTCAAGCCCCGGCAGGGGAGGCGTCCAAAGACGATGCATGGGCAAGCGGACATTCACGATTGGTCGCCATACTAAATCGCCAATTCGCTCCGTCCAGAAAAACCGCAAAGTTCAGTGGAAGATTTCCTCACTTTATGACTTCCTGAGCCGCAAGGACATCAACTGGCGCAGCCTTTTCAGCAAGTTGGCACACAGTCGTCAAAATGTCATAAAATCTGAGATGCGCACGGCGCGCAAGAAATTCCCAATTAATTTTCTTGTAATTCCATGCTATCAATTCATAATCCGATTTTAATATTAACAGTGCTAAAGGAGTGGTGCCAAAATAACGTATGAACTCCGAATCAGACGCAACTTCAGCCATGAGCATTCTCGTCGTGGATGACACCCCGATGAATCTTCAGTTGCTCGTTGGGATGCTAAAACAGCGCGGATACAATGTCCGGCCGGTTCCAAGCGGTGAACTGGCATTGGAGGCTGCTTTCAATGAAGCTCCGGATCTTATCCTGCTCGACATCGACATGCCGCTAATGAACGGATATGAGGTCTGCCAACGCTTAAAAACCGACGAAAACCTCAAGTCAATCCCTGTTATTTTCATCAGCGCGCTGGATGATATGTTTGACAAGGTCAAGGCGTTCAGTGTGGGCGGCGTGGATTATATCACCAAACCGTTCCAGTTCGAGGAGGTTGAGGCCCGGGTGCGAGCTCACTTGGCGCTCCGACACAAGGAGTGCCTGTTGCAGAAAAGCCTGGCCCAACAAAAAGAGCTTGAGCGCCTGCGCGACAGCCTTGTTCATATGATTGTGCATGATATGCGTTCTCCGCTTACCGTTATCAGCACATGTTTGAATATGTTGCAAGAGGGCTTAGCAACAGATCGGAGTGCGACTGACGAATTGCTTCAAGAAGCGGATAGCGCCGCGAGCGCTCTCAACAAGATGACTACCCAGCTTTTGGACATCAGTCGGCTGGAGGCTGGCCAGATGCCACTCAAGAAGGAACGCCACGATTTGGCTCAAACCCTGCAAGTCACCAGCGAATCTCTAGCCTCGCTGGCGTGCGAACGACGGATTTCCTTGAAGGTTCCGCCCTCAAGCATGGCCTATTATGACGCGGACATTGTAGGCCGGGTAGTGGCCAACCTTCTTGCAAACGCCTTCAAATTCACCCCACCAGACGGGCAGATTACACTGACTGTGGTGCATCAGACGGAATTCTTTCGCGTTGTCGTCAGCGACAATGGACGCGGAATCGCCCCTGAGCACCAACAAAAAATCTTCGAGAAATTTGCTCAGGTTGAATTAAGAAACAAGTATGTTGGCACTGGCCTTGGACTGGCATTCTGCAAATTAGCCGTGGAAGCTCACGGTGGCCAGATTGGCGTGGAGAGCGAACTGGGACATGGCAGCGCCTTTTGGTTCACCCTACCAACGGGAGCAGTTGGGCAAAAGCCGGTTTAAGGGAGTTGGAAGATTCAAAAGCCCCCGCATTTTGACCATTTTACGCCGGCTCACGATACTTCTAAAGTTCCAACTCCCTAATGCAGCGTCAATACTTTTTGCAGAGTGAGGTAGTCGAATCGTTCCACCAGTTGGCGCAACTGGACGCTGATGGTTTCGTTGTGGGCCGCCATCGTGTTCACCAAAGCCAGCATTTGGTCGTAATTGGCCCTCTTGATGGCTTCGCGCAGTTGGTTTACTAATTGCGTCGGCAACTGACCTATTTCCATGGTAGTCGGTAATTCCACCTTGGACTCGGACAGGGTCGCAGGCTTCTCCGATTCAAAGTCGCGGTAGATATATTCCATTCCGGTCAACTGCTTGATTTGCTCCAGCAGATCGCCCTCTTGAAACGGTTTGCACAAGAACATGTCTGCCCCAGCGTCCAATGCCATCTGCTGGTTCTCAGCCAGCACGCTGGCGCTCAGGGCAATGATTTTCACCGTCGATCCGTGCGCGACGCGAATCCGGCGTGCCGCTTCAAAACCGTCCATGACCGGCATGCGCCAATCCAGCACCACAAGTTGTGGCAACCATTCCTTGCAGAGCGCCACCGCCTCCACGCCGTCACTGGCGGTGCGAATCTCAAAGCCAATCGGAGCGAGCATATGTTCCAAGAGATCGCGGTTTTCCTGCTGGTCATCGACCACCAGCACGCGGCAGGCGGGCAGTCCTGGCAGGAGATGCAACACAGAGGGAAACGCCGTGCGCTCAGTCAAGACATTGGCTTGATTTCCCCTGGCTACGCGGATGTTAAACCGGAACGTGCTGCCTATGCCCGGCTGGCTGCTGACCGTCAGATCGCCGCCCATCAATTGCGCAAATTGGCGGCTGATGGACAGCCCCAAGCCGGTGCCCCCATCGACTTTCTTGCCGACTTTGGTTTGGAAAAATGCTTCGAACAGGTGTGGCACGTCCTCGGGCGCAATTCCCGCGCCCGTGTCCTCGACTTCCATACGCAGACGCACCATCTCGTCGGGCTCCGCGTCGGCGCGAACGCGCAGAATGATCGCGCCGCCGCTGGCGGTGAACTTCATCGCATTGCCAACCAGGTTGATGATAATCTGGCGCAGTTTGGTTTTGTCGGCCAAGACGCAGCGTGGCACTTCCCCATGCTGCTCGACTCGAAAACATAAATTCCTCACTTGAGTGCGAAGGCTGAACATACGCACCAGATCATCGAGCAGCAGATGCAAGTCGAAGGGGACTGGGTTGAGAGTGATGCGGCCCGATTCGATTCGAGACATATCAAGGATATTGTTGATAATCGCCATCAGGTGCTCGCCACTGCGGATGATAGTGGTCAATTCCTGAACATGGCACTTGGAGAGTTCCGCATCGCGCAGCAGCAGTTGGGAGAAGCCGAGAATGGCATTCATCGGCGTGCGGATTTCATGAGACATGTTCGCCAGGAACGTGCTCTTGGCGCGGTTGGCCGAATCGGCGGCATCCTTGGCTTGGCTCAGCGCCTCCTGCGCCCGCTTGCGTTCGGTGATGTCAAAAATAATCGAATGGAGAACGGTGCGCTTGCCGAACTGAATGCGGCAACAGGAGCTTTCCACATCACGCATCAAACCATTTGCCAGACGATGTTGAAACTGCAACTGTTGCCCCTGTTCTGGTCGGATCGAAGCCATTATCTCAAGCAGATCGGCGGACGGCAGGGTATTGATGTCGGCGATACGCATGGCCAGCAGCCGTTCACGAGAATAACCGTAAAAACTGACGGCGGCGGCATTGGCGTCAACGATAGCTCCATCTGTTGGATCGACCATCAACATGACCGTCGAATTTGAGGCGAATTGATTGCGGTAGGATTGCTCGCTATCTCGCAACTCGCGGGTCCGTTCCGTAACCAGTTGCTCCAGTCGCTCTCGTCGCCGGTCGATAACGCCAGCCAGAATGGCAAGCGCCGTTGTGGCCATCAAACCGATCAGGCCGACCAGTCGGCCATTGTGTGTCGGATTCAGGCGCATGAACTCTGGTCCGGCGCTGGCCGTGACGGAAAACACATTGTCAAACGCGAGGATGTAGCGCGTCAAAGAAATGTCTTTGCGCAGGGAATGGCTAGCCTGCCATGAAGTGGCCAGCGGTTCGGATGTTCCATCTTTGTGCCGTAGCGCCAGTTCCATGAACACCAAGTTGTTGGGCTCCGCACTCCGCAACACCCTTCCCATCCGCAACACAACCACGGCAAATCCGAGAAGCCTTTGGGGATCATTAGGCTCGAAGACGGGCCGACAAACCACCATCCCTTTCTGAAGACCCGCCTCCTGCACCAAAGTAATGGGGGCGGAGGCGGCGGACAGTCTGGTGCGTATAGCTTTTTCCAATGTCGCGCGACGTAGAGGCTCCGACGCGTTATCGTAGCCTAAAGCGGGTTCGTTGCCGGTCAGCGGGGTCACTTGAAAAACGGGATAATATACCGCACGATCAGTGGCCGGAATCCTTTTTCCTTGCGCGTCCCTTTGCCATATCTCATACCCCTTCAGCCCGTCGGCGCGGGCGGCTGCTTCAAAGCTGAGTTTGTCCACACATGGTACGACCGGAATCCATTGCCATGCCTGAACGGTTGGATTGTTTGTAAGATAGGAGGTGAACAGTTCAAATTCCTTCAAGCTGACTGTAGGGGTACGCTCGCAAATGTGGCTCAAACTTTCCAAGCCGGAATTGTGAATACTGCGCAACGTTTTGACAATCTCACTGGACTGGCTTGCGGCCAGTTGCGTGAACGTCTCGTTGCGGCGATAAACATCGCGTTGGTAAGCTATCCATCCGGCAAACAAGCTCAAAGACAGACCCGTTGCAATCACCAGAGCCGATTCGAGATGCTGTGTCCAACTCGGCGCCGTGGGCGAAAATCGGGAACGCCGCGCCAACAGTCTCGATCCCAACAGCACAATCGTCACCAATGCCAGCGTCAATATCGTCGATGGCAACGCGGCTCGAAGTAGCTTCAAGTCATAGGCGCTGGCGTCAATATCCATGCCCAGCACGGCCAGCAATTTGCCATCGCCCCGGTAAGCGCCAGCACAAATGATCAGATCGTCCGCGCCCTCGAAATAGGAGGTCTTGTGATCGATTTGTTTGCTGGTAAAGTTCTCAATTTCATATTCCACCCATCCGTGGCCATGGGACTCGACGGCAGCCTTGATTTCCCGTGCGCAATACTTGCCGCCACTCCAGTCTTTTTTATTGATCCAGCTCTCGCCGACGCGTTGTGGAAAAACCGGATGGGCCAGATAGGTCATGTTGTGGTCAAAGACAAAGGGGTAAAGGTCGCCCTTGTGAAATTCCCCCAGCGGATTGTTGGCTTCCTTCAGGAACTGTTCCCGTCCGTTCTTCCGGTAGTAATCCACAGCTTTGCGCACCATCTCTTGGGCTTCTTGCGGCGTGGCTTTGTCTTCCGAAATCGTTTGCTGATCAATAATTGGAAAGAAAGACGAAATCCATTTGCCCCCGCGATCACTGTGCGGGCCTTGCACGGCTGCGTTACGAGTGTCAAAAACGCGATCCAAGTCTTTGGGGGCATCGGAATAGACCTGTCCGGACGGGAAGCAGTCTTTCGAGTCGGACGGTTCGCTATCCAGAAAGGTGAAGATCGTGCCATCGGGCCGACGGCCAAAGCAGTTAATAAACCGGCATTGCGGGGTAGCCAAACGCACGGCGGCAAACTGTTCCTTGAGCTGCAGATAGAATGGCGAGTTGGTGTCCTCCTTGGCGCCCGTCAGTGTCTTGAACTGGTCGAGATTCACCGCTTGCGCCACCATCCGCGCCTGCTGAAGTTGACTGGCACATAACTCGCGCTTGGCATTCTCGACCATCCACCAAGTCAGCAACGACCCGGCAGTGAGAACGGCGAGCAACAATCGAGCCGTCGAACGCGAGGTAAAGATGCTCCTAACCAGTGAATTTGCTTTGGTGATCATCGAAAAGCTCCTTTAGTGTGGATAGACGCCTGCGCACAGAGAATATTCCGATTTTGGAACAGATGAATCTTCTTTGCCCGAACGATGCCAATCACCCTATCACGGCAAAATAATATGTTACCGAGATTGGAAAGAGAAGAGCAAAGACGCCAACCCACTGACATGACTTCACTTTTCTGATCCAGTCCATCGGTGAGCACTTTTCGCTGATGATCAAAGTTGACCGTCGGTCTCATAATCGGACAAAGACTGCAGATTGAATAATTTAAGGTAAAATACGAGGGTGAGTGAATCTTTGCAAGTAAAATCAGCGGTTTTTTGTAGGCTCCGACTTAAGATTACTATGTAACCGCGTGAAAACTGAAAGATTTGAGCCTCCTTATGTCGGCGCCTGCCTGAGTATTTGGTGTCTAGCAGGAAACTCGTAATATACTGATAGTCAATTTGCTGTGACTAATTTAGGCTTCGAATGTTTCTGACAAAAGTTCAATAAAATAGCGTTTTTGGCCATTTCGCGATTATTTGCGAAATTCCACCCGAATCATTCGCGCTCAATTCTATTCACAACGTGCTTATTATAAATGCGTTACGAGTTTCATGCCAGACACTATTTACAGTTTTTCAGCAAAGTCGGGTTGACCCGTCACGGGGCAGAGCGAAGTAAATTCCGGCGCAGTGAATTCGAACCCAGTAATCGCGGCTGCGGTTGGCGTTGGGAAACGTTTCCAGCGTTGCATGTTCGGGTGATTTTGGGAACGCGACCTCTGAATTGCCCAAGAGCGTCAGACCGGCGTATTTCTTATTTTGAATTCGGTTCATTTTCTAACTATTTTGACTTTGTTAAAATAAATCCTGCAGTTTTTCGCCGGTTGTGTCAGCTTTGTTGCGTGTTGACAATCCAACAGAACATCTTCTAGACTCAAGAATGAAATCAAACATAACGGCCTTGAGGGCATGGCCGCGCGATTCCT
>CAIUEN010000241.1 GCA_903898185.1 uncultured Verrucomicrobiales bacterium | reverse complement strand
TTATTGCCCAAGAAGTCTTGGCCTGGCAGCAACGACGTAACAGTGAAAAGCACAAGATCAAATGGAAATTCACATGTCAAGATGCCGATAGAAAACTTGGCCATCATTATATAACGTAATTAAATAGTTATTGTACTAGAATGGTCTCTTTGCCTCCTATAAACGTCAGATCGTCACCTTCGCTGTCGGACGTTACGGGTGCTGCGGCTTGCGGCAGATACACACGGAAAGTGCTGCCTTGCCCCACAGCGCTCTCCACTTCCACCCATCCTTGGTGCTGTTTCACGATGCCATGAACTGCAGCCAACCCCATCCCGGTGCCTTTGCCCGCCTCCTTGGTGGTAAAAAACGGCTCAAACAAGTGTTGCATAGTCGCCCTGTCCATGCCGCATCCGTTGTCCATCACGCTCAGGCAAACAAAACGACCAAGCCGGGCTTCGGGATTACGCTCCACATGAACACTATCCACCACCGCTGCGTTGGCACTGAGAGTTAATCGTCCTCCTCCGGGCATGGCATCCCGCGCATTCACCCACAAATTCATGACAGCCATCTCTATCATGCCGGGATCGGCATTAATCCAAAGGGGCGTTGGGCTGGCTTGTAAAACAAATTCAATGTCCTCAACCAACAATCGGCGGAGCATTTTCAATAGTTTATCCAACAGGCCGTTAAATTCCACCAGCACGAGCTTCATTATCTCTCGTCGGCTGAACATGAGCAATTGCCGGGTCAAATTGGCGGCGCGCTCGGCCTCCACCATCAACTCCTTGAGTGATTCCATCGTTTGCTGGTCAAGGCTATTATTGTCCAGCAAGAAGCTCAATCGCATCATAGTTGCCGCCAGGATGTTATTGAAGTCGTGGGCGATTCCGCCCGCCAATTGTCCGACGGATTCCATCTTCTGCGCCTGTCGCAGTTGCATCTCCAGTTGTTGCCGACGGTTCTCCGTGTCACGCAAGGATTCCTCCGCGCGCTTGCGTAAGGTGATGTCAGAAAATGTGATCAGCAAGTGCTCCTCCTGCTTGGCCTCGTTGTCAGCGCGCTGGCGCTCGGTACGACCACGAATCTCTCCCCAGCAAACTGCCTTTGCGGGTCCATAATAGCGAGATTCGATGACCTTATCACCGGGGTGGTCCCAAAATGAGCGATAGCGTCCCAAGAAGGTTCGACGATCTTCCGAATGAAGAAATTGCGACAGTGGCTTGTTTAGCAGTTCGGCGCGGGTGATGTCAAAAAGCTCGGCCAGGGTGCTGTTTGCCTGAAAAATGATGCCCGTGCTGTCGAGGATGGCATAACCTACTGGGGCTTCATTGAAGAGCGATGCGTAACGTCCGTGGGATACCTCCAGTTCATTTTGCGCTCGGCGCAACTCCTCATTCTGAATCTCCAATTCAATCTGGTGAACCTGGTATTCGTGCAGCAGGCGAGGCAGATCCTCGCTCATCTTGGGGGTCACGAGATCTGGCTGCTGGCGCAGCCGGATCTCGGCCTTCTCTCGTAGTGACTGGCCTTTGTGAATTATCCGCACAAACGCATCAATCCGCGCCAGCAATTCACGATTTCCGATCGGCCTGACAATATAGCCATCGGCTCCTGACTCCAAGATTGAGGTCTGGCCCTCATCAATCGTCCTCATCGCTGAGGCCATCACCACGCAGGTGTCAACCAGGCTGGCATCCGATTTGATGCGCTGGCAAACCTGTAAACCATCCATATCTGGCAACTGCCGGTCCAGCACAACCAATTGGGGACGATGGCGGCGGACAGCTTCAAAGGCGTCCGCGCCGGTGCCTGCGGACAAGAGTTCATAGCCCGCCTGCTCCAAGACGCGGCAGGTGCCGCGCAAAGTGTCCACATCATCGTCCACCACTAAAATTTTTATCGGAGTCTGCATATTAAGAACTAAACCAGCGCCCACCAGTTCCGTCACGCCTCACCCTACAGCATGAAGTTGGAGCAATGGACGCGTCAAGGTTAATGGCTAAGTTGAACCTATTCAGGCTTCACTTGGTCCCGTCGTACCCGCTCGGTAATATCGTCAAAGACGACCACTATTTCGCCCGAAGACAGCTTGTAGATGGAGTGTTCCAGCCAGATGTCGTATTTTTGATCGTGGAAGTGGAATACCGGGAACTGGAGCGGCTTGCCGGACTTCCGCACTTCTTGCATCGCCTCCACCAACCCGGTCGCCCCATTGCTGGGAAGGAATTCCTGAGCGGTTCGTCCGCGCACGACCTCGGTACGGCATTGAATGATGGTTTCGCCCGCCCGGTTCAAATCACGCAGGCGGAACTCCGCTTCGCCGGGGCCGGTTTCGTACACGGCCACGCCACTGGTCATATTATCGAAAAGCTCGCGATACTGGCGTTCGCTGGCCTTCTGCGCCTGCTCTGCCTGGGTTACCCGTGTTATATTTTGAAAAGCGCCGTGAATGACAACCACCCGGCTCCCATCCGATACCGGACGCCCGATGGCGCGAATATAGCGTGTGGCGCCATTCGAGGCGTTCGTTTGAAGAATGATATCGAAGGGCATTGCGCGCTGGCAAGCCGCCTTGAACGACTCCTGAAAACGGACTTGCGATTCGTGGGTGTAAAGTAACATTGTGTCTTCGATCGAGGGGCGGCTGCCAATCGGGAAACCATGCAGGCGTATCACCTCTTCGGACCAGCGGTGGCTATTGCTGTCCACGTCATATTCCCAGCGTCCAATCTGGGCAATTGCCGCCATTTCTTTGAGTTCCTGCTCACGGCGCATAACCTCTTCCTGAGCCGCTTTAAGACGGGTGATGTCATTGAAGGTGAGCAACACGCCGGAAAATGTCCTTGGCCCGATGTTATATGGGAAAATGCGCATGTAAAACCAACGCCCATCATCCAAGCGCACTTCTCGCTCCAAGAGCTGTGGTTTCTTTTGCACCTGCGCAACCAAATCCGACAGGTCCAAGCCTTTGACGCGATGAGATAAGTCAGCAAAAGGGCGGCCCACGTCATTCTCCACGACACGAAGAATTTGAGTGACTGCGGGCGTGAATTTGCGCACTGCCAAGTTCTCATCCATGAAAAGAGTGGCCACTTCGGTGCAGCCCATCAGGTTGTTGAGATCATTGGTCATCTCCGTCAGTTCCATGAAGCGCATCTGATGTTCGGCGTTGACGGTGTGAAGTTCCTCGTTGACAGACTGCAATTCTTCGTTGGTGCTCTGCAGTTCCTCGTTGCTTGCCAGCAATTCCTCGTTGGTCGCCTGGAGCTCTTCATTGGATGTCTCGAGCTCCTCAATGGTGGCCTGCAGATTTTCCTTGGTAAACTGGAGTTCGTTTTCGAGGTCCGCAATGCGTTGCTCGGCATCGTGTCTGGCATCGTAATGGGTCGCCGATACCCCTGCCGTCGCTGGCCCTGTATCTTGAATCGCCTCGATCAGGAGCACGGCAACCGGTTCCTGGCCGCGTTTCTGAGGCAGCAATTTGATTCGCAGGTTTATCAGGGAGATTTTGCCGTCCTCCTGCAGGCGGATATTCGTGTAACGAACATCCCCCTTGGTGGAAAAGGCGCGCTGCACTCCGGTGGCCACCGGAATGGCAAGGTCTTTTACCGCCATGCGGGTTATCTCGTTGTGCAGGCGACCGGATTGGAGCTTGAAATAAGGGCTGATGTCGCCAACGGCATGCAGCATTTCGAGCTGCTCGTTGACCACGATGGCCGCCGGAATGTAATCGCCGCCCAAACCTTGCAACAAACGGTCCAGCAAACGGTCTTCATCGTAAGCCCGACGTCCGGGACTGCCATGATCCCATGTGCGGGTGGTACGCGTTACTGTGGAGGGGTTCGGCACCACTGCTGCCATGGGGGCAATCGGGTGCCGTTTGCCTTTAGCTCGGAAAGTTTTATACTTGTGATGCAGCACATCAAAGCAATCAGCCAGGTCGCCTATGGTCTCGCTGCTGCCCAACACGAGCAGACCGCCGGAATTGAGCGAGAAGTTAAAAAATTCGAGTACCTTTTGCTGCAACGCCCCTTGCAGGTAGATGAGCATGTTGCGGCAACTCACCAAGTCAATGTTGGTGAAGG
Organism: uncultured Verrucomicrobiales bacterium; assembly: GCA_903898185.1. Taxonomy (GTDB): domain Bacteria; phylum Verrucomicrobiota; class Verrucomicrobiia; order Limisphaerales; family Palsa-1400; genus CAIUEN01. The sequence goes on along the minus strand of CAIUEN010000241.1, from coordinate 6,242 downwards.
GCGGATCCTTGATTAGGTTGTGCTGCGCAAAAACAACCATTTCCCGGAGAGCCCGGCTGACCTGAATTTCATCGGGCCGCACATGAAAGTACTTGCTGAGCATGTTGGGAGGCAGATCGGCGGCCGCGCTGGCCGGGTAGATGCCGGCGCTGGCGCGCAGGATGGCATCCTGATCCACATCGGTGGCAAAAATTTTGGCCGGACAACTTTTGCCCAGTCGAGCCATCCCTTCGGCCAAAATCATGGCCATTGTGTAAGCCTCTTCCCCTGTGGAACAACCGGCCACCCAGAAGCGGATTTCGCGCCCCTCACACCGCTGCAGCAATTCTGGCAGCCATTGATCTGCGAGTGCTTGAAACACTTCTGGGTCACGAAAAAATCGGGTTACCCCGATGAGCAGTTCCCGGTAAAGCGCATGAAGTTCATTGGGGTGAGTTTGAAGAAAACTCACGTAATCCCGCAATTTGGGCGTCTGGTTGAGCGACATGCGGCGCTGCAAGCGGCGCAACACTGTGCTGGACTTGTAATAGGTAAAATCCACCTTGCATCGCTCGCGAATCAACGCGAAGACACGGTCCAAGTCATTCTCATCGGCAACCAACTGTGCCGCAGGAGCAGGCACGGTCAGACCGGGTTGGTGAAGCAAGGCTTCAAGCTTCTCCGGCATTTCCTCCGGAGTCAGAATAAAATCAGCCAGCCCGGTGGAGATGGCGTTCTTGGGCATGCCGTCAAATTTTGCGCTCTCAGGCGATTGCACCAGAACCATGCCGCCCGCTTCCTTGATTTGCCGCAGGCCGCGCGTCCCGTCGCTGCCCGTGCCGGAAAGGACGATGCCCACCGCCTTATCACCTTGGTCCTCCGCCAACGAGCGGAAGAACACGTCAATCGGCAAATGCAATCCGGCAGACTGCCTTTGCTCGTGCAACATGAGTTTTCCATGAAAGATGGTCAGGTCTTTCTTGGGGGGAATGAGATAGACGGTATTGCGATTGACTTTCAGGCCCTCCTCGGCCCGGCAGACACTCATGGGGGTGCGCTTGGAAAGCAATTCCACCATCAAACTCTTGTAGTCCGGCGAGAGATGCTGCACGACGACAAACGCCATGCCGGTATCAGCCGGCATATTGGCAAAGAACGCATCAATGGCTTCAAGTCCGCCGGCCGAGGCTCCAACGCCCACCCACAAAAGAGGCTCATCCACTCCAGCAACTGGTTTAGCTTCCACGGCGGGGCTTTCTTCGATACCGTCAGTCGAGGCTCCAGCGTCCACATGCAAAAGCGGCTCCGCTACAGTAGCGGGCTTGGCTTCCTCAGCGGGGCTTTTTTCGAGCCCATCAGCCAAGGCCCCAACGTCCGCACGCAAAAGCGGCTCGTCCGCCACCGCTGAGGGCTTGGCTTCCGTGATGGGGTTTTGCGTGAGTGAACTATTCTCGGGCTTTTCCATAATCAATTCGTTGCCTTGATGCCGCGCCGCGCCAGATCGTGGTCCTTGACAGCAAGAATGCCAAGGTGCTTATAGACGGTATTCATAGTTTGCGACTCGTCGGCAACATGCTGGAAATTCTAGCGCATGCCGAACTTTGCGTCAATCTTCAAATCGGCAATAATAAGTTGTCGCTTCTTTCCTTGTCCTTTGAAAGGATTCGATGTCTATTGGCCGCGTCATTTTGGCATTTATGAAATTGAGATGGTTTCTATCCGGCACCGTGCGGCAGGCCACAGAACTGGCATCGCACGTCGAAAAGCTGTTCCGAGCGCAACGGGACATCCTATCGCCGCAGGCTATTTCCGGACTGGAAACGGCGCTGAGCAAAATGAAAGTTGCCACCAATTCCGACATTTCCACCGAAGATCTGCGCAAGGAAATCGCCGAGTTCGAGAAATCCGCCAACAAGTGGCTCAAGCCATACCCCAATTCGGGGATGCGGGAGAACATCGAAGTTCTTCTGGTGGCGGTTGCCGTTGCGATGGCAATCCGAACCTTCTTTCTGCAGCCATTCAAAATTCCCACTGGATCAATGCAGCCGACGCTCTATGGAATGACCAGCGACGGTTTTCGAGATAATCTCGAAGCGAAGCTTCCAAGTTTTCCAGGACGCATTTTTGAGGCGTTCGCGCACGGAACCTTCTATCACGATGTCAAGGCTGAAGCGGATGGGCAAGTGGTTAGGATTCTGCCGCCCAAAGGCTTCGGCATCAATTTTCGCACCGTTTTGGTGCAGTATGCCGACCGACCAGCGCCGACGCCAATCACCATTTGGTTTGCTCCAGATGAAGAACCCAACAGGCCGCTTTTCCAGATGTATGCGGGAATTTCTGAGGGTAAGAAGTTCAAGAAAGGCAATTCGATCATCCGATTTAGTGAAAAAACCGGCGATCACCTGTTTGTTGATCGCGTGACCTACAATTTTCGGCATCCCAGCCGGGGCGAAATCATCGTATTTAAGACAAAGGGTATCCCACCATTGCCGGAAAACCAGTTTTACATCAAACGGCTGATTGGGCTTCCAAATGAGACGATCAAAATCGGGGACGATCGGCATGTTCGCATCAATGATCAGCGATTGGACGCGGCAACACCGCATTTCGAGCTCGTTTACGGCTTCGATCCCAAGTCGCCCCCGCAATCCGATCACTATTCAGGGCACGTCCTTGGGCCGCCGAATTTTCCGAACTCAAACGCGGAGTTCACGGTTCGCAATAAGCATTTCGCGGTTTTCGGTGACAATACGATGAACAGCCTGGATTCCCGTTATTGGGGCGATTTGCCGCAAGAAAACGTCATCGGCAAATCCTGGTTTGTTTATTGGCCAATATCAGATCGTTTCGGATGGGGTCAGCAGTAATCCACGTCAATAAAAGAGAAACTCTCGCCAATGCTGCGCAAGAATCTTAAGAGCAAGAAACAGGAAACAGGCGGTCGGTTTGCAATTGTCGCCTCGAATTACAACGCGCGTTACGTGGATTCAATGTTGCGCGCCGCCAAGCAAACACTCGCTGGCGCAAAGGCGCGGCAAATTGATGTTTTTCGAGTCCCCGGCGCGTATGAAATCCCCGTTGTGGTCGCGCGATTACTTCACGCGGAAACACGATACTCGTCAATCATTTGCCTGGGCATCGTGATCCGAGGCGAGACCTCCCATGCCCAACTCGTCGCCGAAGCCGTAACCAACGCAATCACAAACCTCCAGATTGCGCATGAAATCCCAATCATTCACGAAGTCCTTTTGCTTGAGAACGAGGAACAGGCGAAAGTTCGTTGTCTGGACAAAGACCACAACCGCGGCGCCGAAGCCGCTCAAACAGCGATCTCTATGGCCACACTCATGGCGCAGTTGTAAACAGGGGTGTTGTCAGAGGAGAAAAATGATTCATCCAACCGCGATCATCCATGCAAACGCGCAGGTCGATCCGACCGTCGAGGTCGGCCCTTGCGCCGTGATTGACGAGCACGTTACGCTCGGCGCCGACTGCGTTGTCGGTCCCCATGCTTTTTTGACAGGGCACACCGTGATTGGCGCCGGGAATCGCATTCACGCCGGCTGTGTCATCGGGGACGAGCCTCAAGATCTGAAATACAAGAACGAACCGACCCGGCTGAGAATCGGCGACAACAATGTTTTTCGCGAGCATGTGACAGTTCACCGCTCGAACAAAATGGAAGCGGATACGGTCATCGGCTCTCATAACTTGTTCATGGCGCACTCGCATGTGGGGCATAATGTGATCATGGGCAATTACAACATTCTTGCCAATGGCGTCTTGCTGGCGGGCCATGTGACCCTTGAAGACCGCGTGTTTCTTTCCGGGAATTGCCTGTTACACCAATTTGTCAGGGTGGGCTCGCTGGCGATCATGCAAGGCGGGGCGAAGATCAGCAAAGACCTGCCGCCCTTCACCGTTGCCGTGGAGTGCAACTTGATGTGCGGGTTGAATATTATTGGCATGCGCCGGGCAGGCATGGGCCCCGAACTGCGCTTGGAACTTAAAACGCTCTATCGTGAACTTTTTCGCTCTGGCCGGAATCTGCGCGAGTCGCTGGCTGCCGCGCAATCGCTCGTCATGGGTGAACCCGCACGACAAATGCTGGAGTTTGTGGGAGCCAGCAAACGAGGGGTTTGCTCGGATGTGGGGTGGGATTCAGGCGAGTAGCAGAGGGGGGATGGGAAGAATGGGACAGATGAGAATTAAGGGGGCTAATCTCAACTTTTTTTCGCATTATCCAGGCATTCGCGGATCATTTGGGCCAGGCGGATTGGCTTGTAGGGCTTGGGCAGGAAGTTGGAGCCTTCCAGCAGGGAGACATCCTTGGTTAGAAGACCTGGACTGTAGCCACTGGTGTAAATGATATTCAGCTTGGGATTATCGTTCAAGAGCCGTTGCGCCAACTGCGGGCCGGAGACTCCCTCAGGCATGACCATGTCGGTCAGGAGCAAGTCTATTTGACCCTTGTGCTCTGTCCAAATCTTGATGGCCGCGCTGCCGGTTGAGGCTTGAAAAGCGCGATAGCCGTAGAGTTCGAGAACTTCGACCACCAGTTCGCGCAAGGCCGATTCGTCTTCAACAACCAGAATTCCCTCAGAGCCGCCCGTGACACCCGTTGTGGCGAGATTAAGACTCGAAATGGGCTGTGTGGCCATGGTCACCACCGGAAAGAAAATTGTAAAGGTCGTCCCAACCCCCAACCGACTTTCGACATTGATCCAACCCTGGTGCTGTTTGACAATTCCGTAAACTGTGGCCAGTCCAAGCCCAGTGCCTTTGCCTACGTCTTTGGTTGTGAAAAACGGCTCAAAAATATGATTGAGCGCGTTTTCGTCCATGCCAGAGCCGGAATCCTTGACGCTCAAAGCCACAAACTGACCAAAATGGCCCTCTGGATTAATCTTGGAGGCAACAGGTTCGAACCACTGTTCCCGAACCGCCAGTGTCACAGCTCCGCCCTTGGACATGGCATCCCGGGCGTTCATGACCAAATTGATGAGCACCTGCTCGATCATGGCGACATCGGCAAGAACTGGAGGTAATCCCGGATTGCGAGTCGTTTCGAGTGTGATCTGTTCACCCAGAAGAACTTTGAGCATCCCGCTGGCATTGGCAACGACCTCATTGAGGTCGATGATGCGCGGTTGGATCGCGTGTTTGCGGCTGAACATGAGCAACTGGCGGATGATCTTGCCCGCCCGCTCGGCTGCGTTGCAAATTTGCTGAATCGGCTTTTGACTCTCGGAATCCAATTTCGAGTTGCGGGAGAGCAGTTCCGTATGCCCGTGGATAATGGTCAGAATATTATTGAAATCATGCGCCACCCCGGCCGCCAGTTGCCCCACTGCCTCCATTTTGGCTGAATTTCGCAGTTGAGCTTCGAGGTTGAGCCGTTCAGTGATTTCGCTGGCATAGCAATGGACTGTTTGGCTGGTGGAAATCGGAATGAAGGACCAAGAGATCGTCCGACTGCGAAGTGTGGTCTGAATGTCGATCTTGTTCTCGTTGGTCAGCAAGCACCCTGCTATGATCACACGAGTGCCGGAAGGCAAAATATCGAGCGGAGATTTCTCGCCAAGAGAAACGGCCATTTTCTGGGCTGCGTCGTTGGCATAGATCAGCGTGCCATTGGCATCAAAGGCCATTACCGGGTTGGGGTTGGTCCTTGGAAAGGATGCCAGTTTTTGGATTTCCTTTTCGGCCCGGCTACGTTCGATGGCGTAGCGTATGGAACGTTCGAGCGATTTTGAAGTATATTGCCCTTTGCAGAGGAAATCGGCGGCGCCCGCCCGCATGGCCTCAGTATCGACCGCCTCATCTCCGAGGCCGGTCAGCAGGATCATCGGCACGCTGTTGCCCAAGGCTTGAGCTTTCTTGAGAAGTTCCAAGCCGTTGTGCGACCCCAGCCAGAAATCGATCAAGTAAACATCGTGCTGCCGCTCGCTCATGATAGCCAGAGCCCGATCAAAACCGCTGACCCACTCGATTTGGTATGCTCTGGGATTATTCTCCGTAAGAAGATCACGCGTAATCGCGTAATCTTCCTGATCGTCATCCACAAGCAAAATCTTGATTGGCGAGGAACTCATACTCAATGCATACTGCGCTCCAAGTATGGGCGGAGCTGCGCGAATTTACAATCTGCAAGTTACGTTGAATCGTGAATCGTGAATCGTTGAATCGAAGAGACGCTTGGCGAATTCGACCCGATGTAACGATTCACGATTCACGATTCACGATTCACGATTCAACGATTC
>CAIUEN010000240.1 GCA_903898185.1 uncultured Verrucomicrobiales bacterium | reverse complement strand
GCTTGGAAACCGCAGTTGGGTTAACCGCAGAACACGCGGAATACGCGGAAAGAAGAGACAGAATGAGGTTTTGACAGCAATTCTCATTATGTGGGGCAGGCCTCCGGCCTGCCGGTTGCGGTGCCTCTGGCTCCGCAAGGGAATCCAAAACTTCGTGCGCAAGCAGATCAGCGTTTTTCCCTTCCTTGCTCAAAATGAGAATTGCTGAGGTTTTGAGGATGCCATTAGTCAGATTAAAATACATTCTGCGCAATGGGTTCTTCTTCCGCGTGTTCCGCGTATTCTGCGGTTCATTTGCAGTTTTTGGATTTTAAATTTCAAATTTCAAATTTGAGGTTTTAAATCTCACATTCCAAGCGTTAACATTCGACTTAAAGTCGGGTTTTATTGAAAAAGACAATTATCTATAAGCATGAGCATATCCGTTTTCGGAAAATACCCAGGTTATCGTCCTCGTCGGTTGCGCCAGTCACCGGCCATGCGCCGACTGGTGAGAGAAACCCAATTGGACGCCGGCAAACTGGTGCTGCCGCTGTTTGCGCGTTCCGGTCAGAAATTGCGCCAACCGATTAGTTCCATGCCGGGCGTCTTCCAGATGTCGCCCGATGAAATCGTCCGCGAGGCTCAGCAGGCGTATGAGGCGGGAGTTCCAGCCGTGCTGCTCTTCGGAATTCCAGATCAAAAAGACGAAAAAGCCTCTGGCGCGTATGCCTGGAACGGCATTGTTCAACAGACCGTTCGCTTGCTCAAAAAAGAACTGCCCGACCTGCTGGTCATCACCGACGTTTGCCTGTGCGAATACATGAGCCACGGCCATTGCGGAATTGTCCATCGCGGAACCGAAGGACGTCCCATCCCGGCGCGCGTTCTCAATGACCCGTCGCTACGTTTGCTTGCCGACTCAGCCCTCAGCCATGCCGAAGCCGGGGCTGACATTGTGGCTCCCAGCGACATGATGGACGGACGCGTGTCGGCCATTCGCCAAATCCTCGATCAAAATGATTTTGGCGACGTTCCGATTCTTTCCTATGCTGCGAAATTTGCCTCGGCTTTTTACGGACCGTTCCGTGAAGCCGCCGAGTCGGCCCCTCAATTCGGCGACCGCCGCAGTTATCAAATGGACGCCGCCAACGCCGAGGAAGCCTTGCGCGAGGTGGCGCTGGATATTGAGGAAGGGGCGGACATGGTCATGGTCAAGCCTGCCCTGGCATACCTCGATATTCTTTACAGGGTTAAGAGCCAGTTTGGCTATCCCACTGCCGCGTATGCCGTGAGCGGAGAGTATTCGATGGTTAAAGCCGCTGCTGAGCGCGGTTGGGTGGATGAACGCGCAGTCGTGATGGAATCTATTTTGGCCATGCGCCGGGCAGGCGCCGATATTATCATCACTTACGCCGCAACTGACGTTGCGCGCTGGCTGAAATAGAAAGGACGATTTCAAAAGAAAGTTGAACTATTCGGGATGGGCGATCTATAGTGTGGATGGCTCAATTGCCGTGAGTCGTAAATTCGTAAGTCGGATCGAAGCTCCTTTTACCCAGTAAAATGAGAGTTCAACCGACTCACGAATTTACGACTCACGGTACTCAAGTAACCAGGGTCAAATGGCTGGAGCCTGCCGCGTTCAACGAGGAGGCGACGGCTATTCGTTATGCATATTTTTTTGTTAAAGTCGAAAATTCATCGCGCCCAAGTCACTGCTGGCAACCTAAACTATGAAGGCAGCATGACCATTGATATGGATTTGATGGACAAGGTTGGATTTGTTTCTTACGAGAAAATCCTGGCCAGCAACATGGCCAATGGCGAGAGGTTCGAGACCTACGTCATTCCCGGAAAACGCGGTTCGGGTGATATTGTGTTGAATGGCGCGGCTGCTCATCTGGGCAAACCGGGGGATCGGATCACGATCATGAGCTTTACCCAAGTCGATGAGAGCTTGGCCGCTAACTGGGAACCGCGCGTCATTGTGCTGGGAGAGAACAACAAAATCATCAACGAACGGGGAATCTAGGATTTTCGCCCGCCTCATATCTTAATGCCATTTATCGTATCTGAAATTGCTCAACTCCTTCAGGGAGAACTTGTTGGGGATGGTGCGACCGTGCTTACCGGTTTTGCCCCCGCAGCCAGCGCCAAGCCCGGTGACCTGACTTTTGCCGAGAATGAAGAATTTTTTTTCAAAGCCGAGGAGAGCACGGCATCGGCCATTTTGGTGGATGGGAAGTTTGCAAGCGCCAAGAAAACGCTGATCCGCGTGGCTAATGCGCGCATCGCTTTTGCCAAGGTGCTGTCGATGTTTTTCCCCGAGCCGCAATTCTTTCCGGGAGTTCATGCGACGTCGGTTGTAGATGCCACGGCTCTAGTTGATCCGACGGCGCATATTGGTCCTCATTGCATTGTAGGCCAGAGGGTTAAGATTGGCCCTGGCGCGGTCTTGCAGGGTTTGAATCATGTGGGTGATGATTCAATCATTGGCGAGAAATCACGCCTCTTTCCCAACGTGACCCTCTATGCCCAGACACAGATCGGCAGACGGGTTCGCATTCACGCCGGATCAGTAATTGGATCGGACGGTTTCGGCTACGTCTTTGATGCTGGCATTCATTTGAAGATTCCTCATGTTGGAAATGTCGTGATTGACGACGACGTGGAAATAGGAGCTAATGTGACTGTGGACCGTGGAGCGCTTGGGCCGACAGTGATCGGCAAGGGCAGTAAGATTGACAATTTGGTGCAAGTGGGGCACAACGTCATAATTGGACGGCATAACATTGTAATTTCGCAGGTTGGCATTGCCGGCAGCACCCAGTTGGGTGATTATGTGATTTTGGCGGGACAGGCTGGTGTGGCGGGGCATCTGAAAATCGGCAATAAAGCGATTGTTGGAGCTCAGTCAGGCGTCATGCATGACATTCCGGATGGCTCAAAATACTTGGGCACGCCCGCAATGCCAGATAAGCAAACCAAGCGGCAGATGCTGGCCGTTCAGCAGTTGCCCGAATTGATCCGACGGGTCAGAGAACTGGAAAGACGGGCGGAATGCCCAAACGGTGAACAGTAGGAAATTTAAAAAACGGGATCTGCGCATTTTTGGCTATTGACTTCATTGGCCTGTTTGGTAGTCTTCCCATTCCTTGTTTGAGAGTTTTGATGAAAACGTATTTGCCGAAGAACAATTTGGACCAGCGCAAGTGGCATGTTATTGATGCTAACGGCGCGGTTCTGGGCCGACTGGCCGTACAGGTTGCCGACATTTTGCGCGGCAAGAACAAACCCATTTATACGCCCCACCTTGATGCTGGCGACTTTGTTGTCGTTATCAATGCGGAAAAAGTCCGTGTGACCGGCAAAAAAGAGACGGATAAGGAGTTCATGTCCTACTCCGGCTGGAAAGGCGGCGAAAAATACCGTTCTGTTCAGCAGGTTCGTGCGCATCAACCTGAAAAACTCATCCATCACGCAGTCAAAGGAATGGTTCCCAAGAATCGCTTGGGTCGTGTGCTTCTGACCAAGCTCAAAGTTTACCGGGGCAATCAACATCCTCATGCCGCCCAGTTGCCCGCTCCGCTGGCACCGGCCAAATAATCGAATTTCTCAAACGCATATCGTCTATGGCAGAAAAAGTTCAAGAATTTTTAGGAACGGGTCGCCGCAAAACCGCTGTAGCGCGCATTCGCTTGGCAACCGGCACCGGCAAAATAGTCGTCAACGGGCGTCCATTCGAAGTTTATTTTCCGACGGATAGCCTGCGCACGATGGCTACCCAGGCGCTTTCGATTACCGACACCGTGACCAAGTTTGATATCCAGGTCAATGTCGAGGGCAGCGGCCCCACCGGCCAGGCCGGTGCTGTTCGTCACGGCATTGCCCGTGCGTTGCTCACTGTGGATGCCGCCATGCGCCCGACTCTTAAGTCGGCTGGCTACCTGACACGCGATTCGCGTATGAAGGAACGTAAAAAATACGGCCAACCGGGCGCGCGCAAACGTTTCCAATTCAGCAAGCGTTAATCAATTTCTTGCGGCCTTTGGCTGCCATATTGGAATTCAACATCCCCACCAGTGGAAACTGGCGGGGATTTTTTGTAACTATTCATTTAGCAGTCCCTCCAAGTTATATCGGGTAAGCAGAGATGCGTCCTGCGGCCGTTCCAGGAACGGGGCGATGTCGTTGCATACCGCTTGCAAGTCCAAGGTCGCCATTTGCGCCCGCACCAACTGCCTCCAGGATTGAGCGTTATGGCGACCGTCCCCTTGCGTTTGGTCCAGCGCGTTCTGCAACAACAGCAGGTTGGGGGCAACCGGAGGGCGTTGCGACAGATACCACATCAGATCATACCAGTCCCTCCCCTTGGCGTACTTGCGGGTAATGGCCGCATGAAGCTTTCCCGCCAGCAATGACGGCAGGGTGTAATGCTGGAGAAGGAAGGTCATGTAACGCGTGACAAGGCGGCGTTCGCAGTGTGCCCCGGCGGGCGGGCGGGTGTCAATTTCCACCTTGATGGCGAGTTTCTGATCCGGCATTGCAGACAATCCCGCTTCGCGCAAAATTCCAGCCACGCGCACCCACCCCGTATGCACCACTTTGCGGTCGTTCCAAGTCACATCCGGAATGAACCCGGCCAGCGCCAAATCGCGCTTCACCTTGGCCATCCATTTCTTCCCCTCATAACCGTCAACGGCAACAAGCGAGAAATCAAGATCCTCGGAAAATCGGGGCAACCCGTGCAGGAAACGCAGGGCCGTTCCCCCGACAAAGGCCATAGACCGGAACGCCTCGCTCTCGTGGAACGACCGCAAGACAAATGCCTGGAGGTATTCGCGGAGGCGGTTGAGAGCTTGACTCGGATCGGTCATTCCTCGCGCCAAAGAGATTGCTTCATCCTTCATAACGTCACCGTTCCGTCGTTTTCCTCGATGGCCAGTCGAAGCCACTGTTGGAGGGCTCGGTTGATGCGCGGACTATTGAACCGCCGGGCATGGAGTTCAAGCCGGGGCGTGTCAATCAAGTCGGCATGCTGGTAGCGCATCTCTTCCAGACGTTCCGTGGTCCAATCGCCAGGGGTGAGGTGCCAGTGATCCAAGAGCGCCTTTTCGGGCTCCGCAATCAAGAAATCAGCCCCTCCCAAGGATGCTTTGCGGTAGCCGAAAAAACACTCCTGCTTGATATTCCGATACTCAAAAACCCCGTAGGGATTCTCGAAGCGCTGCGGCGGGCGCGATGTCACACTCGTCAACAAAACCACCCGTTCTGGAATGAGGTCGTAATAACCTAAAGCCCAGAGTCCGCTCAAGTAGGAGGGCCGACAAAGCTGGTTCGCCAACGGTGCCGGCATGAGCGGCGCGCACCGATACGCCTCGCACAACGTGTACATGCCGCGACGCAGACCGATGACCTTGCCCTGCTCCATCCAGCGGGAGAGCTGTACCCGTATAACCTCCCGTTGGTCATCGAACGCTTGAACCAGCAACGCCAAGTCGAAGCATGGCATCGTGCGGGTCAACTTCACAAGCGATTCAAAACTCACTCCAGAAAGATAACATAAATGTTATCTATTGCAAACACAACACAACGCAAAACACTTTGCGTGCGCCTCTCATATTCTAGCGGAAGCATCTAGCGGAAGCAATTGGAGCGCTGACTTTCCGCAAAGGCATTCACGGGTTTGGCAGCAATTCTCATTATACACTTTGAACGGGTAAGAATGTTACTTCTCGCACCGAGAACAAGGAACAATCTTACCCGTTTACGGTATAACTCACTCTTAACGTTTTTTGTCGCTTTTGGGCTTGCTTTCTTGATATTTATGCCTTCCTTGGAACAAGGAATGTCCAATAATG
>CAIUEN010000239.1 GCA_903898185.1 uncultured Verrucomicrobiales bacterium | reverse complement strand
ATTGATAATGATTGTTTTAAATGCTCTGTCCACGATAGTAGTACATTCGAAAAAATTAGCTCCTTCACAGAATGCAACCGGAGCTAGATTTGATTCAATGCCAATAAAAGAGGAATCGATGCGTACAAAGAAACCATCTAGTTTGTGCGGATTTTTTGCTAATATATCTTCTAGAACCCATATTTTAAGCACAACATCCAGCTGGATTGAATCAAAGACAAGCTCAGGTTGACGATATGTATATTTATTTATCTTTGGTACTTCTTGTCTTTTGACCTTTACTTGTTCATTCGATTAGTCAAGTTTCTTTCTGTAATTTCACTTAATCGAAATCTTCTATGGGTAGATACCTTTTCTCTCCGAGCCACTGCTCGGATGTCTCCATGAGCATCGCTCCGACAAGCCTGAGGAGCGATTCCTCGTTCGGGAAGATGCTTGCAATCTTCGTCCTTTTTTTCAGTTCCCTGTTTTGGCGTTCGAGCATGTTCGTCGTCCGGAGCATCCTTCGGTGAGCAGCCGGCGTAGCGAATACCGATAGCGACTGCGGTACGTTATCCTCCATCCACTGTGCGAGTTTCGGGGCGTTAGCACGGTACTTTTCGACACGGATCTTGAGCAACCGTTCAGCCTCCACGCGGTCAGGTGCATTTAGTACGGAACGAATATCACTGCCAACCTCCTTGCGCATCGATATCTTGGGCACATAGCTCATGGCGTTCTGCTGCAGATGGAACTGGCAACGCTGCCATGGTACACCGGGGAAACAGGCCTCACGCGCCTTCCCCAGGCCGCTGTGCGCGTCCGAGATGATCATCCTGAGCCCATGCATTCCACGCTTGATCAGCGAATCCAAGAAGGTCCGCCAGTGCACCTCGGCTTCGCTCAGGCAGGCTGACACCCCAAGGACATCGCGGCGGCCTTCGTAGTCAATGCCGATGGCAACGACGACCGCGCAGGACGCGACCGATCCAGCCTGACGCACGTTTTCGTACCGCGCATCAAGCATGAGGTATTGGTACCTTCCCAATGGTCGGTTCCGCCATGCCGAGCTCTCCTCATCAAGCATCTTAGCAGCTGCGCTCACCTGTGCCGACGAGACGGAAGTTCCACACAGTTGCTCCACGACGTCGGACACCTTCCGTGTCGAGACTCCCTTCACGTACATCTCAGCGATCGCCAGCTTAAGCGCGCGTTCGCTCCGAATCCCCTTCTCGAGGCTGCTCGGATAGAACTCCACGTCGCCGCGAACCTGCGGAACCTTCACCCCTATCTTCCCGAGTCGGGTCGATATCGTCTTATCCTTGAATCCGTTGCCGTATCCTGTCCGCTCCTCGCTCCTTTCGTAGGGTGCGGCCTGCAAGACCTGCTCCCGCTCGATCTTCATCGCCGCGTTCATGAGGATGGCAATTGCGCTTTTCAGCCCTTCCGGTTCCCGCAACGTCAGCACTTTCAATACGTCCTCAAGAATGCTACTCTCGTCTTGGTGGGTCATTCGATTCCTCCGTTGAGTCCTAAGTAAACCCATTGGAGACCGGATCGACCCACCGATTCAACCCCGATCAATTTACAGAAAGAAGCTTACACCACCAAAGGATTGCTCCGTGCCACCGACTGGCGTTATCGTTCCACTCACCTGCGTGACGACGAGGGGCGATGTCCAGTTTGCAGCCATCGTGAACGTGCCAGTGACTCCTGCGCCCGAGAACGGCGCAAGCGTCACTCCCGCATACACCGTTGTACCAGCGATGATGGTCACAGCTACCGATCCTGT
>CAIUEN010000238.1 GCA_903898185.1 uncultured Verrucomicrobiales bacterium | reverse complement strand
TTGGTTTCCAACCATTCTTTCATGTAGCATAGATAAACACAATCAGCAGTGAAATATGCAGGATTCATGCTCTTAAATGCGAAAGTAGGGCTAGAACCACGCTGTTGGAGGCGGAGGAAGTACTGGATGACCTATGGCAGGACGTTTTTACGTCCGAAACAGAGGATGGCAGTCAACTTTTGGCGGAGTCCTCACACAAGCATTCCTTGTTTGCCAGGCTTTCCGTTACGATTAATAGCTTGCCTGTCAGCAGCATGGGGCTATTATTGCACTGGCGGTGTGTTGCCCGCCAAGACGTTTTGTGACGCGTCATTTGCATTATAACTCATATGAGAAGTAATTTATGATACCAGAAAATCTCGACAGTATCGTCCAAAAAACCCATTCGAAGGCTGTTGTGTTTGCCAATTCGAAGGCGATGCGGATGCTGGCGATTGTATTCACCGACTTGGAGAATTCTACTGATCTGAAATCCGACTTTGGAGACTTCAGAGGGCAGGAATTAATTAAAAGTCATCGCGATATGGTTCGAGCCCTTCTTGCTAAGACAAAAAAGAGTGCTCAAGATCAGGAAATTGAAACAGCGGGAGACTCGTTTCTTTTGGTGTTCGAAATGCCAGCCGATGCAGTTGCTTTTTCCTGGAGACTTCTACAAAGTCAGGTCAAGCTCAATCAGCAATCGGGCTGTAACTTACGGGTTCGCATCGCCATCCACTATGGTCAAGTAATTGTGAGTGAGAACGAGACGATCAAAAAGCCAACGGATCTTTATGGACTGCAACTCGATATTACCGCTCGCATTTTGAGCCTTGCTGAAGGGAACAGAATTCTCTTGAGCGGTGTCGCTCACAGTTTGGCACTTCAGAACTTGCGACATGGTGCCGACTCTCTCGAATTCAAGAATCACGGTCTTTATAAATTGCGATTACAAAAATTCGACGGACCGTCTCCTGTCTTCGAAGTCTTTGAAGTCTTTGAGGGAGCCGAACCATCTTCACCTCTCAAAGAAGTCGAGAAGGCATGGCCGGTGGACAAGAATGGTGATTGGATCACCCATTGGCGCCCTGAAATGGGCAAAAGCGTTCCAGATGAGGCCAAAGGATGGTTGTTGAAAGAAAAACTGGGAGAGGGCTCTTTTGGTGAGGTATGGCGGGCCGAAAAAGAAACCCAGGAAGAGGTTTTTAAGTTTTGTTTCAATCGTAGTTTGGCAAATGCTTCTTTGCGACGGGAGATGAGAATTCTCGCAGAAATGGAAAAGTCTGATTTAGGCATTGATGGCATTGTCTGGATAACCGGCTTCCACCTTCCTTCTGACGATGCAGTCGTTCGTCCTCCCTTTTACGTCAGATACAAATACTTTAAAGGAATCGATTTGCTCAAGCTATCAAAGCAGCCGGGCTTCTTTAAATCGTGCTCTGTAAGCACTCGATTAAACGTTATAATTAAGTTGGCAAGAGTAATTGATCGTGTGCATTTGCGCGGAATTTTTCATCGAGACATCAAACCTTCAAATATTCTCGTAAATTCGTCAGTAACCATTTGTGATCCTAACAAGGTGGATGTGCGATTGACAGATTTCGGAATCGGGAAGGTAATCAACGAAGAAATTATTGACAATCTGCAAAGATCTGGAGTTCCTGTGAGCTACAGCCCCGAATTGAAAGGATCTCCAGTGGGCACGCTAGCCTACATGGCTCCTCAGGTTCGCGCTGGAGTGAGGCCTTCCCAAGGATCCGACTCCTATGCCGTATTCTACGCGAAGTCCGATATTTACTCACTTGGAGTGGTGCTTTATCAACTCGTGGTTGGAGATATGGAAAAAGGGCTGCCAGAGGAATGGAAAGATAATGTCAGCGATTTATTCTTACGCGAGGATATTGAACGATGTTTAGTGAGCAACAAACGTGGATTTACCACAGCAGGAATGTTGGCGGAAAGTCTCACCAATCTCGAAAAGAGGCGCTGGCGCGTCAGAACGAACCAGATTGTTGCGGTCTTCACATTGTTTGCGGTTTGCGTGATGGGTATTTTTTATCTCCCGCCTATACCTAACCCTCCAAATGACACAATAGCTGCAACCGGGCCATCCTAGGGTGTTGAATTGATGGGGATTTGCCTTGGTCGATTCATTCAGAATTTGTTCCTCAAATCACGATACCAATCAAGGAACAAGCTCCTTAAGCCTGTTTTTGCTCAATTCAACACCCTAGGGCCATCCTCAGCTGAGGAATTCACGAATACCCCCAACGGGTCTTGGCGCTACTCGGAACTGGTCAAATCAAGCCCCTATGACACGACCTATTTTCCGACATCGACCGTCGAGTATGCTCATGCCGTTTTTCGCGGGTATATGACTTTTAAAAATACTAGTCAAGGACCATTAATTCATGACAACTTAGGCAACACAGGCTACCAGATTTTGACGACTTGGGTTAAGTCGTCCACGAACCAAACACTGAGACTCGTTTTTAATGGCGACGACGGTCATACGTTGTTCGTTGATGGGGAATTCATGGGAGGCAACGGATTTAGCATTGCCACTTCCAATAGTGTGCCGCTTTTGGCCAATGTTCCGCGGAAGTTGGAGTTGGCGATTTACAATTCGCTTGGGGGATGGGCGGGGTATATCGGTTTTGGACCGTGGATTGGTTACGTTCATGATAATTGGAGCAACCTGTTGGAAAAAACTCAGGGATTGTTGATCAATGCCGACGGCTTTTCACAACCATACAATAATATTTCGACCAACCCGAATCCGGCGTTGCTGGTGTGGATACCGGCGGGGACATTTGTGATGGGGAGTCCGACTAACGAGGCGGAGCGCAATTCGGACGAAACGCAGCACACGGTGACATTCACGAGGGGATTTTTCATGAGCAAGTATCTGGTAAGACAGGGGGACTATTTGTCGGTGATGGGGAGGAACCCAAGTCAATTCACTGGGAACACGAATTTTCCTGTGGAGAAAGTGAGTTGGATAGATGCAACCAATTACTGTGCGAAGCTGACGCAACGGGAGCAAGCGGCGGGGCGGCTGCCAAGTGGGTGGGTGTATCGGTTGCCGACGGAGTCGGAGTGGGAGTATGCGTGTCGAGCGGGAACGACGACGGCATTTTACTTTGGGAATGCGATACGAGGTGGGCAGGCGAACTTTGATAGCTACTATGAATATGATTCAACGAATGGGACAATCACAACAAACAACGCTAGGGTGGGATATATTTGCAGGACGAGTCCAGTGGGGAGTTATGCGCCAAATCCGTGGGGGTTGTATGACATGTGCGGGAATGTATTGGAGTGGTGTCAATATTGGTATGGACCGTATCCAACTGGTAATGGGAGTGTGATTGACTCGGTAGCGCCTGCGACCGACTCGAACCGCGTGTTACGCGGTGGCAGTTGGGCCAGCCTCGGCAGGGACTGCCGCTCGGCATTCCGGCACCACGACTCGCCGAACGGCAGAAGTTATTTTGTTGGGTTCCGTCCAATCCTCGCCCCAGGTCAGTTGTAACAGAAAAGCAGCAGCAGAGACACCGTTGGAGCCACCAGCCGAACGCGACTGATGTCGAGGTCTTCCTCGAAGCGGTCGAGTTGGAGCAGATTGGAGAGTTTGAGATCGCCAACATTGCGGCGGGTGTAGCGGATTTCTTTCTGGATGTCGCGCACGATCTGAGTGAGGTCGGCCCGTGCTTAGCGAGAATTAGATTTTTTCAGTGACGCCTTTCTATTCGTCAGGTATTTGGAGAAGATCGGGCGGAGCCCGATCCGGGGCTCAATGGTCTCGGCTCTTCCTTTTTTTCATCATCTGTGATGGACGGTTGCCGATTATGAAAACGGCGGGCATCTCCAAATAGCAACATCCAGTCATGTTACAATCCTTTGCAAAATAGATTCTTATGGCGCATTAGGTGAATTCGCGTTTTCTTTTCAAAGAATGTTGACATTCTGACGTTTTCTTCTAATTTTCACCCGTAAGCGTCTCGTTTTGTGATTAACAACCATGAGATAACTAACCAAAGCGATGAAATCCAACTGGATAGGGAGTTGGTGACGCAATCGTTTGATGGACAAGTTGATAACAGGAAAGCGCTTCGCGACAAATACCACGCCAAGCTCAGGGGGTTATTGCTGATTCGTGGAGCCACGCTGTTGAAGGCGGAGGGAGTCTTGGATGACCTATGGCAGGACGTTTTTACGTCCGAAACAGAGGATGGCAGCCAACTTTTGGCGGAATCCTCAGACAAGCATTCCTTGCTTGCCAGGCTTTCCGTGATGGCGACCGGCAAATTCCTGAATCGCAAAACACACTTTCCAGAGGATTTGTGGCTGGCCAATCGGTGTCTTTGGGGCGAGAATGACGCCGTAACACCTTTGCAGAAAGATTATCAGCCCCAACTGAGAGGAAGGCTTTTGAACCAAGGGGCAGCGTCTTCCGATGCTGATGAAGTATTGGCTGATCTTTGGTCGGGCGCTTTCGTCATGAGAGAGAATGGACGGCTCCCCCTCCTGGCAAAGTATGCTGGCGAGTCTCCATTGCTCCCTTTTTTATCCCGAATCGCCACCAACCTCTTTATTGATCACCAACGCAAACGAAAGCGATTGTCGGACACTCCCCCCTCTGATGACCTCCCGGACGATTCAACTCCAGCCGTTGAAGACTACCTGCTGGTCTTGGTTCGCGAGGCGCTGCAGGAGGCTATCGATCTGTGCGACCCCGAAGCGATGGTCATGCTTCGACTCATCAGCATGCATAACCTGAGCCAGAGGGAAATTGGCGTGCTCTGGAATCGAAGCGAGTTCTGGATCAGCCGCTTCCTCAAGCAGGCGAAGGCTCAGTTTAAGAAATCATTGCTCGCCCACATCAAGAAACGCGACACATGGCTGATTCTCACCCTTGACGATATTTTGGATGTCTGCTCAACCTGTACTCTCACAGAGGCTTTGCCAAACAACGGCGCATTGGAGGAAAATTATAAAAAATTCCGGCAAAACAGTTGATTTCAGTCGTCTAGCAATAAAGGAACAATGTCGGACAACGATTTTAACACATTTTTTCGGTTCTGGGAGTCATGCGCCTCGCAGGATGCCTCCGGAAGGATGGCGCCTGAGCTCCCTGAAGACCTCTGCGAAAAAATGTTGCGCTTGGCCAGCGCCAAACTGGACCCCGCCGGAATTAAAGTCCTTTGCCGGGCGATTAAAGACCGGCCCGGTTTCATCGCAGCCCTGGCGGACGAAATCGAAAAACGACGTCCGGAGATTGAGTCCCTCGTGAAAGCAAGAGGCATCCCAAAGCAAACCTCCCAAAAAACATCCTTTTCAATCGGCAAAACTCAACATACCAAGGAACCAAAGAAAATCCCCCTCACCAGCCCCCATTCAATCCTGCCAGATGGCGGCAAGCCCTTGGACGAAAAATCGTGTTAAATAATCTGCAAACAATCAAATCCGGATCGTCTCATTTTCGGCGACGAATGAAAGCGTGTACGGAAATTAGCTGGTGTAAGAAGACACGAGCTGACAAAACACGCATCGCCTGCCCTCGACAGGGTTAGAGAATTTATGAAAACATTAGCATTTGATGCCATTGTCCCGGAATTGAAAGTTCCGCGAAAAGTGATGGGAGATTACATGGCCCAATGCGCGGAAAATATATGCCCTGAAACTTTCCATTCAGTGATGTCGAGCGGATGCGAAACCCTGCTGCGGCATGTCTTTGCGATGGTGCGAGCGAGTGAAGGCACCGTATGGATTTGCAATGAGGAAGAAACTCAGTTGGTTCCCGTGTTTAATTCTGGCTCCAAGGCTGCTGAGATGCTTGCAACAGTGCGGCAAGCGTTGAATAACGGCTGCATATCGCTGGTATTTGCCAACGGTCAGGCATTCGCCGAAAACGATATAAAGAAGAACCCCAAGCACGATCCAACCACCGATAAAACCCTTAAATTTATTACCCATGCTATGCTGGCGGCTCCCCTGCGAATCATGGGCAAAACCTGCGGCGTGGTCTCCTGTGTGATCTTGGGCAAGCCTGACGAAAAAAACGATGAACCGCTGCCAGACTTCACAGACGGCGACCAGATCATCTTCAATTTCTATGTCCAGGTTTTTGAGAAACTCATTGACCACCAGATTTTAAACAAAGCCCTCGCGTTATGACTTCCGCTCCCCTCAACACTGCAACCTCCAACACCGCCTATCCATCCCAGGAAGAGGCTCGGCACGCGCTCCAGACAGGCACTGGGGCAGGGATCAAGGTAGCTATTATTGACTCGGGCGTTGAAAACTCGCATCTTGGCTTAAAGATTAACCTCGTGGACGACCTTCGCTTCGAGTTGAGCGGGGTATCTGTTGTGGCGCGCCCCAACAACGGACATGATGTCTTTGGACACGGCACTGCCGTTGCCGGGTTGATTAAATCCATCGCACCAGACGCCCAGATCGGCAGCTTCGGTGTGCTCAATGGTGAACTCAAGGGAAAATCCGTCGTCCTTGCCGCAGGAGTAAGAGCCGCCATTCGCCAAGGCTATCACATTCTCAATTGCAGCTTTGGCCACGACTCCAAGAATGAAATTCACATCTATAAGAAATGGGTCGATGAAGCCATGCTTGCCGGGTGCCACCTTGTAACCGCATGCAGCAATGAATACTTTGACAAGGAAGAATGGCCAGCTTTTTTCGGCACCGTTCTGGCCACTAATTTCGCGCGGGGCCAAAAGACCGGCGAGTTTTTCTACCGACCAGGCAAAATGGTCAGTCTTGCCGCGCCGGCGCGCGACATTGAAGTCCTATGGAACGGAGGTCGCAAAAGCTGTCAAAAAGGAAGCAGCTTTGCTGCGCCGCAATTGGCGGGCTACCTGGCCCGCCTGCTCGAAAAGTTTCCAAACCTATCTCCGTTTATGGCGAAAGAGTTGCTGCATAAGCTGGCTTCTCCGTGGCGGGACGCCCTTGGAGCCGAAAACGCATATTCAAGCGAGGACTTTAGAATTCCACTCCCAGGTCTTCCAAGATAATTTTGGCTGGCAACAAGACATCCAGCTAATTCAAACAACATAACAACAAAGAAGAAAGGTAAAACATGCTCGTAAGATCAAAAGAAGGTAAGTTCTTTGAAATTGACGAAGAAACGCTCAAAGGCAAGGAGGTGGAAGCACCCGCTGGAGGTCAGCAACAGCAGCCCGAAGGCTGTCAGCAAGGTGGACCAATGCAGGTAAACATTCCTGGCGGTCAAGGTGGTGCCCCGCTGATCGTTATCAATATAGCACCATCTGCACCAGTCAGCGCATTCCCGCAGGGAAGTTTGCAATCAGGAGAAAAGGCTCCAAAGGATGCGGAAGGAAAGCAATGCTGGTTCCACCGTGATGTTTGGTTTCACCGTGATATTGTTTGGTTTCATCGGGATTTCGGTTGGTAATTATCGAACTTAAATTTTCCACAAGACCACATCTTCAAGACGTAGATAGTAATATCTGCGTCTTGATCTTTAGTAGTGTCAGCGATTATATATCGCACTCTGTACATCCAATCATTATAAAATTATAGGCATATGCACTTCACTCTTGTTGTTCCCAACTTCTCATTTTCACCACAAGGTATTGTGGTATCAATGCCACAAAAACACCACCAATTGCGATCACAAGAGTCAATTGCATAGGCCTATAAAATTATATTATTACAAATATTGCACTATTCTTAAAGAAACATTATGATAACAACAAGCTTGCCTATTGCGAATGAGCTGTCAGGTTCAAAGCATGATGTGAACCTAATGAAATACTTTTCTGACACGAGGTATTTAATTATGGTTCTGACTCACGGATGCAATCTTCGTTGCAACTATTGTGGTGCTGGGGCTACGGAAGCAAATTCTCCAGTCATGAGTCTAACAATGGCCAAAAGAATCGCTGACATCTTTTTTTCATTCTCTCAGTGCGATTTTATTCAAGTTCAATTTCATGGCGGGGAACCACTGCTTCTTTCCGATGCTTGGTATCACGAGGTTGTTCAGCATATAAATGACCTTTCAAACCAATATGGTAAGAAAACAATTTACGGCATCCAAACAAATGGAACTCTCTTAACGGAGCAACGTATCAAACAGTTTAGACTACTAAATGTCAATCTGAGCGTGAGTTTCGATGGTACGCCTGCGATCAATGATTTGTGGCGTTCTTGCGGAAAAACCGTTGAACGATCTTTACAGCTGCTCGAAGGAGCTGGACGCGATCCTGGAATCATTCTGGTACTGCATAAGGACAATTGTTCGCACATAAAAGATATTTTGACTTATTTTGAAAACAATAACTGGACAAAATTAAAAATACTGACACTTCAACCATTAGGTAATTATCGTTCTGAAGACAATCTTTGTGGAGTCAAAATATTTAATGCTTTTCGCGACACAATCGAATACCAATCCGAGAGTGCTAAAATGTACGAATGCGTTACAATGAAGATGGTGGATAGTTACGTCAACGGACGTCGTAAAGGACAAATGAACTGCGCAGAAATGGAGTGCCAAGCTGGTCGCTATTCGGTCGCAATAGACTACAACGGCGATATCAGTCCATGTAATTCGAACACATGGGGAGAAAAAATCGGCAATATTTTAACTGGCTTTAATTTGAAAAAAGCTCGCGAAGTTGTTGCTTCTTTTCATAGAAAGGATCGGTGGTATACTCGTTGTTTTTCGTGCCCCGCTAGGCGCATTTGCATGTACGGTTGTACCCTAAGCTGGAAGAACAATATTCCAGCTAGAGAGGGCGAATGCCGTGCTACAAGGTTGCTTTATGATTACTTCGATTCTCACAGCGGCATGATTCACAAGCTTTATGAAAACAAGAAAGCACAGACTAGTATAGCGTTTCATTGAAAAACACGCATTCGTTACAGGCCGTATTATATAATGCCTTATCAAGGATAAGGCTATACTAGTGTTTAATTGAAATAATAAGCAATACAATATCTCAATGTTATCTCTTTTATTTTCAACGTGTTGTAAGAAAAACAACGTGGCGTGTATTTCAGCAATTAAGCACTAGGTAAAAATAGTTTCCATTATTAAATTCATATGCATCTTGCCGACAAACCACCATTTTTTTCAGGAGTAAGCTTTCTTGTTTATATACTAACTAAAGCATGTAATATATCATGCCGTTACTGTAACGAAACAGCATCAGCCAATTGCAATAACTACATGTCCCACGAAATTGCGAAAAAGGCAGCCATGCTACTATTCTCCACAAGCCGTCAGCCATGCGTGAATATCCATTTTCATGGCGGCGAGCCAACTTTACTTTCAGATGAATGGTATCATGACGTTGTTAGACACATAAAACAATTAGCTGTGAAATATAAAAAAACGGTTACTTTGTCTATACAAACAAACGCTACATTGTTAGACCGAGAGCGAATATTGAGCTTTAAACATTTAGGAATTGACTTTAGCGTAAGTTGTGATGGCCCGCCCTATTTAAATGACACGATGCGGCAGGAAGGAACACTTGTAGACAAAGCACTTCGACTTCTGCATGAACTCCGTATTCCAACAGGAATTAATGTCGTAGTACACCAATTAAACTGTCACCACACACGCGACATCATGGATTATTTCAAATCATTAGAACAAAAAAGTGTTCAATTTGTCTTCCTGGAAGCGCAAGGCAGAGGTTTGAACCTAGCCCCATTACAAGGCGAAGACGTATTTCAGTGCCTTCGACAGACGTTTGATTACATGCTGGATACCAAATGTATTGTTGTAGAGAAACGTGTCAGAAGGATGATAAATCGGTATAAGCTTGGTCGTCTAAAAGGTGTATATAATTGTGTGGAATTTGAATGCGGCGCTGGCCGATGGTTTGCTGCTGTGGACTACACTGGCCGAATAAGTCCTTGCGATACGCATATGGAACAATGGGCGCTCGGCAATGTGATGGAGTTAATCGATGAAGCGAAAGCTTGGCACATAATAAGTGAATTTCATAAAAAAAACGCATCTCACACCAAATGTTTCTGCTGTGAAGCGAAGAAAATTTGCACTTTTGGCTGCACCATGAACAGTCATAATCGGCAACAAAGTATGGAAGAAGAATGCAAGGGAACGAGACTATTCTGGGAGTATTTGCAAAATAACAATAAATCTGTTGATGAGGTTTTTGGAATTTTGGAAGAAAGTAGAAGCAATAAGTATATACTTTAAAAGTAAATATGAGTAATATTACATACACAATTGTAGAAAGCATTGATGGACGGCAATTCATTGTCGAAAATGAAATGCTGAAAAAGTTTGAAATTCACGCTGATTTGGCCGCAGCAAGCAATTTCAATGAGGCCGAAGGACTACAGGAACACTGCCAGCGCGAGTTCGACAAAAGCAAGGCCAAGAACGATAACAAAGAGATCATTCAAATAACTAACTGCACTGATAATCATCTAAAGGTTTTTCAAGGATAGCGTCCTTGAAGGTTCGTTATAGTTAACCCGAGCCATGTGGCTCAAAGCAGAGTAAACAAAAACGAACTATGAAGAAGACAAAGACAGCAGCAATAGAAAAAGACCTGTATGCCGCAGTGGACCTCCACAGTAACAATGGATTCTATTGCGTCATTGATGAGAAAGATCAGATCGTGTTCAGCAAGCGATTACCCAACGATTTAAAGACCGTCACAGACGCTCTGGAACCGTTCAG
>CAIUEN010000237.1 GCA_903898185.1 uncultured Verrucomicrobiales bacterium | reverse complement strand
CGGCCGCTGGGAAGAACTTTACCCCCACGTCAAACTAACTTCCCCCAGTCTGAACTGATCGCCATGACAACCCGACCATAGCAAATCGATCCCAAGTGTTTACTCTGGACTAAACCCTTTAAAAAATCTGAGATGCGCACCTTGCTGACGCTCGCCGGAGAGAGGGGCACAGGCAAGGACGCCTATGCTACCTGCGTTTTATGCCATATTTGACCGGCACGGCTGGGGCGCCGGGATCTGCGAGGGTTCGCTTGAGTTCGTTGATCTGGTCGCGCAGAAGAGCCGCCTTTTCAAACTCCAGGTTGTTCGCTGCCGCCACCATTTCGTCCTGCAACTCGCTGATGGTCTGGGTTACATCGAAATTTCCGCCAGCTTCAGCCAGAACCATCGCGGCCTTCTTACGGGTGCTTTGGTAAACAGCCAGGCTTTCCTCAACCGCGCGGATCACGCTGCGCGGGGTTATATTGTGCTCTTTGTTGTAGGCGAGTTGCTTTTGGCGACGGTAATCGGAGACTTCGAGGAATTTATTGATGCTTTTGGTCATTACATCCGCATAGAGAATCACCTCGCCGTTGATGTGACGGGCGGCGCGACCCGCCGTTTGGATCAGGCTGGTGGCGCTGCGAAGGTAGCCTTCCTTGTCGGCGTCCAAAATGGCAACCAGCGACACCTCTGGCAGGTCCAAGCCCTCCCGCAAGAGGTTAATGCCCACCAACACGTCGAAGTCGCCCTTGCGCAGGGAGCGCAGGATTTCCACGCGCTCGATGGCGTCGATCTCACTGTGCAAATAACGGACGTTGATGCCAACGTCCCGCAGGTAATCGGTCAATTCCTCGGCGGTGCGCTTGGTCAGGGTTGTGACAAGAATACGTTCCTTGGAGTCCGCGCGTTTGCGCGCTTCCTCAATGAGATCGTCAATCTGCCCCTTCAACGGCTTGACAGTCACCTTCGGATCCACCAACCCCGTCGGCCGCACAATCTGCTCCGCCACATGCCCCTCAGACCAGATCAGTTCCTGTTGAGTCGGGGTGGCGCTGAGGTAAAGGGTCTGCCCTTGAAGCGACTGAAATTCCGGAAAATTCAACGGACGGTTGTCCATCGCGCTGGGAAGGCGGAATCCGTGCTCGACCAACACTCCCTTGCGCGAGCGGTCGCCGGCGTACATCCCGCCGATTTGCGGCACAGTGGCGTGGGACTCGTCGATGACCAGCAAGTAGTCTCGTGGAAAAAAATCAAGCAGAGTTCCTGGACGGGAGCCCGGAGGCCTCGCCGCAAGATGACGCGAGTAATTCTCGATTCCAGAGCAAAAACCCATCTCCTCGATCATTTCGAGGTCGTATTCGGTGCGCATTTTGATGCGTTGCGCTTCGATCAGTTTTCCCCGCGCCTCGAACCATGCGATCCGATCACACATTTCCTCGCGAATCGCCAGAATCGCGCGCTTGGTCTTGGATTCCGGGGTGACGAATTGTTTCGCCGGGAAAATGATTGTCGATGTCGGCTGCTCAAGCTTTTCGCCGGAGAGCGGTTCGAACCGGGTGATGCGCTCGATTTCGTCTCCGAAGAACTCAATGCGCAGGCCGTCTTCGAGTCCGGCTGGGCGGACCTCGACCACGTCGCCGCGAACTCGAAACTGGCCGCGCTCAAACGCCATGTCATTCCGCGAATACTGCAAATCCACCAACCGCGCCAACACGAAGTCGCGTCCGATGGCCATTCCCACCTGCAATTTCAGGATCAATTCCACGTAGTCATCCTTGCTGCCGATGCCGTAAATGCAGGAAACGCTCGCCACGACCACCACGTCGCGCCGGGTCAACAGCGAGCTCATCGTCGATAGCCGCATCCGCTCGATCTCCTCGTTCACGCTGGAATCTTTTTCGATAAACGTATCGGTGCGCGCGATGTAGGCTTCCGGCTGGTAGTAGTCAAAATAACTGACAAAATACTCGACCGCATTGTTCGGGAAGAAGCTCTTGAACTCAGCATAGAGTTGCGCCGCGAGGGTTTTATTGTGCGAGATTACCAGGGTCGGACGCTGCGCCTGCTGGATGACATTGGCGACAGAGAACGTCTTGCCGGAGCCGGTCACGCCGACGAGCGTCTGGTGGCGCGCGCCGGACAAAATCCATTCCGTCAACTTCGCGATGGCGGCGGGCTGGTCTCCCGCGGGTTTGTAGGGCGCAACGAGTTCGAACATTGGGCAACACTACGCAGGCAGTCTGAATGTGTCAATTTCCTGTGAACCGCAGAGGCGCAGAGGCGCAGAGGCGCGGAGCACGAGGAGATGAGATTTGCGGGAAATTCTGTTTCCTCATGCATACGTTGCCGCAATCTGTGGCTTGAAACGCTCATTTCAAGCTGTAATCTATCCGGCAATGATGCTAGGGTGTTGAATTAAGGAAAAATAGTTCATGCTGATAATTGCCATCTCAGTAACACCCGACTTTAGTCGGGTGTTACGTTTGGAATATGAGTTTTCAGCCGTTTTAACGGCTTCAAAGCGCAGGGAAAGCCGTTAAAACGGCTCGATTTCATTGGCTTGCGCCTGACACCTGGCTAAAGCCAGGTGTTGCTTAAAAGAAGAAAACAGTGAACAAATGCTGCGGTAACTTATTAGATGGAAACCCCCATCAATTCAACACCCTACAATGATGCCCATGCTCATTGATTTTGATAATTCAATCGTTTGCCACGACGCTCTGGATACGGCGTTGACACGATGAACGCCTCTTCTGGAGAGCCCCCGTCATTGGTCACGGCAGCGTCTCCAGTTGAAAGCCTGTATGCGCATGTTCCTTTTTGCGCGAAAAAGTGCTCCTACTGTGCGTTTTACTCAGAGGCCGACGGCGGCGGGTTGGTGGATCGCTATGTCGATGCCCTGATCCGGGAATTCGAAATCGTGGCGGAAGGTATGCGACCTCGCACCCTCTTCTTTGGCGGTGGCACGCCCTCATTATTAAGCATGCGCCAGTGGGAAACCATTCTCAACGCCATGCGACGCTTGAACCTGACCGGCGCGGCGGAATGGACAGTCGAGAGCAATCCGGCCACTGTATCTTTTGATAAAGCCAGGCTCTTGCGTGATGCCGGCGTCAATCGCATGTCAATGGGCGCGCAATCGTTCCATCCCGGCTTGCTTGCCCGCCTGGGCCGGGTTCACTCGCGCGACATGATTTTCAAATCGTATGACATTTTGCGCGCCGCCGGCATCGAAAACGTGAGCATCGATCTCATGTTTGCCATCCCCGGCCAGACGATGGAGATGTGGCGGCAGACCCTGGCCGAGGCAATCGCGCTTGGATGCGAGCATCTCTCGTGCTACGAACTGATCTACGAGGAAGACACCCCGTTTTTTGAGCGGCTGCAGGTCGGGCGTTCATTGATCAATGAAGACCTGGCGTGCGCCATGTATGAGGAGTTGCTCGCGTCGGCGACAGCGGCCGGATTCGCGCAATATGAGGTGGCAAATTTCGCTCGAATTCGGAGTGGCGAGACGGGAGAAATCCCTCAACTCGCCTGCAGCCACAACGTCAATTACTGGCGCGGCGGCTGGTACCATGGGCTCGGCCCCAGCGCAGCCGCCTATGTCCACGGCGCGCGCTCCAAGAATCAGTCCAATACGGTGGCCTATTGCGAGAGCCTTGAACGCGGCGAACGGGCGTTTGAATACATCGAGGAATTGCCTCCATTGCGCCGCGCGGGTGAACTCGCGGCATTCGGACTGCGGATGGCCGCCGGATGGCCGCTCGAATTATTCAAGCGGCGGACCGGATTTGATTTGACACAAGAATGGAGCGCCGAAATCGAGCGATTATCCGCGCTTGGCTATGCCAGCCTGGAGCCTGACCGTTTTCGTCTGACTCAAAAAGGCCTCCGATTTGCCGATTGGGCTGCGGAGCTTTTCTTGCGTTAGCGCCTGGGCCAGGCGCGCAGGGCTGCTCCAGCCCGTAGAAAATTGTCCAGTTTTCAGCTTCAAGAAATTCCCACTTCTTGGAACCATCAGCAGTACTGAATTTGAGGGGAAAAGGAACCACCAAACCGCAGAGGCGCTGGGAGAAGGACGATCTTACCCGTTTAAAGTTACTTGGAAGCATCATCCGTCATCGCTTCCCTAAGCGCATTGAATTGCTCGTCCAAGTCGGTTATGCGGGCTCGGGCCGCATCCAGATCACCGGTCTTGCCAGCTTGCTCCATTGCCCAAGCGACGGCGCACAAAGCTTCGCCTCCCACTACAGCGCAAGCGCCATTGATTTTGTGGGCTTGCTGTTCGATAAGGCGGGCGTCGCCCACCACCAGATCGTTCTTCATCTGAGTGATTTGGCCGGGCAGATCCTCCAAGAAGATATCAAGAACCACCCGAGCCAGTTCCTCGTCATCCATCACTCGATTCATGAATGCCGCACGGTCGAAGACAGTGGGTTCCTCTGCACGGTTGGAGAGGGCAACTCTTTCTTCAAGCTTGCTGACCACCGATTGATCCACGTCACCTTTCGGTTTGAGCCATTTTTCCAAGACCGCAATCAAAGCCGGTCGTTCGATCGGCTTGGAGAGATAATCGTCCATGCCAGCCTGCAGGCACTTCTCACGGTCGCCTTGCATGGCATTGGCCGTCATGGCGACAATGGTAACCTTGGGGTTGCGAACACGCGATTGCGGATGGCGGATGGCTCTGGTGGCCTCAATCCCATCCATCTGAGGCATTTGCACGTCCATCAGCACCAGGTCGTAATGGAAGGTTTCAAGTGCTTTGACAGCCTCGGCCCCATTGACGGCCACTTCGGCTCTAAACCCCAATTTCTTGAGAATGCCCATCGCGACTTGCTGATTGGTAAAATTGTCCTCGGCCACCAGGATGCGGGCATGAGTCAAACCGGGTTTCAATGTGAAGTTGGGCGTCAAAATCGGCTTGGAAGTGTCAAGTTTTTTCCCGCTAACGACACCCGTCAGGACTTCCAATAAATCCTCTCGCCGAACTGGTTTGGTCAGCATGGCTGAAAATCCGTGTTCTTCCAACCGTGGATCGACATCGGCTTGCCCCAGGGCTGTGTGCAATACCAACCGTGTCTTGTTAAGATTCAGGTCGCTCTTGATGGCGCGGCCCAAGGATTTTCCATCCATGCCAGGCATCTGCATATCCACAATGGCGACAGTGAAAGGATCCCGTGCCGCTTGAGCTTGAGTTAGTGCCCGCAGGGCGGAAGGGCCGTCGGCGGCCTCGTCGGGCCGCACACCCCAGGATTTGAGCAGAATCATGAGAATCTCCCGATTGACGGGATGGTCATCGACAATCAAGACACGCGCTTCGCGCAGGTCGCCCAGATCTGGCACTGCCGAAGAGTCGCGGGAGGGTTGTTTGGCCAGGAGCGCCGTAAACCAGAATTCCGAGCCCTTGCCCGTCTCGCTCTGAACTCCGATCTCACCGCCCATCAACTCTGTCAGTTGCTTGGAGATCGCCAAGCCCAGCCCCGTGCCGCCGTAGTTACGCGCCGTTGATGCATCAACTTGGGAGAATTTTCCAAACAGGCGTCCAAGCTTGTCTTTGGGGATGCCAATGCCGGTGTCGCGCACGGCAAATCGCAGTCGAATCTCGCCCGGTGTTTCCGAAACCACACTCACGCGAATGACGACCTCTCCTTGGGCTGTAAACTTGATGGCGTTGGCAGTTAAGTTGATGAGAATCTGCCGCAGACGTCCCGGATCACCCTGGACATCGGCAGGAACTTCAGGCGCGGTCACGCATGCCAGCACCAATCCTTTCTCATAAGCTCGCATAGCCATCATCCCGACGAAATCGTCCAGCAGTCTGTGCAAACTAAAATCTTGGGTTACCAGTTCAAGTTTGCCGGCCTCAATCTTGGAAAAATCCAGAATATCGTTGATTAGAGCGAGCAGGGCTTCGCCGCTGGCGCGAGCGGTTTGGGCATAACGGCGCTGGTCCTCGGCCAAGTTTGTATCCAGCAACAGGCCGACCATGCCCAGAACGCCGTTCATGGGAGTGCGGATTTCATGGCTCATGTTGGCCAGGAACTCGCTCTTGGCAGCATTGGCCGACTCGGCGCGAGCAGCCATCTCGCTGGCGCGGGCGGTAACTTGTTCGAGATTGAGATTGATCTCCACCAGTTTTTCTTCGGCCCGTTTACGTTCCATGACGTTTATCAACATTTGCGCAAAAAATGCGAGAAGGCGCTGTTCGTTGGCTGAGTAAACGTGACGCTGCCGCACCGAATCGAAGCCAACGAATCCAACGCACTCGTTGATCATCATCATCGGAACGGCCAACAGGCTCTTGATGCCTTGCGGCTCAAGCACGTCACGCAAGCTGCCTAGGGGCAAGGAGAGCACATCCTCCACATATATCGGGTTACCCTCGCGATGCGCTTCCTCCCAGCCAGGCAAGAACGCCAACGGCACCGCCTGCAATTTTGTGATTTGCGCTTCTATGCCATCAGCGCACCACTCGTGGGTATTGGCGCAGATTTGATTCCCGAAGTCATAAGCGAAAACATAAGCGCGGTCGGCTCCGACGAATTCCGCCATGTGGCCCAGGGAAACATGAGTTGTCAAATCGAGGCTCTCCAAAGGCAAATTGATAAACATCGAAGAAATCTCCATGAGCAATTGTCGCAGGCGCAATTGCATTCGCAACGCCTCATCTGCTCGCTTGCGTTCGGTGATGTCATGGATGATTGAATGCAGAAGAAGGCGAGCGCCAAACTGAATGCGGCTTGCCGACACCTCTACATCCCTCACCGAACCATTCCGCAGGCGGTGTTTGAACTCGAACATCTGGCCTTGCTCCTGCTTGACTAGTGCCGCGAGTTGAAGAACATCAGGTCCATGCATGATGTTGATATCAGTGATCCGCATGACCAGCAGCCTCTCGCGGGGGTAACCGTAGATTCACGCAGCAGAGGCATCCCTGCCTGTGCCCCTCTTTCCGGCGAGCGTCAGCGAGACGCTGGTTTTTTTCCCCTGACCTGAACGGTTTCTTTATTGGCTTCTTCAGTCCAGTGTCTTGCGGATCTTGCGCGCCAGATCTTTTGTTGTGAACGGTTTCTGAATGAAGCGCGCGCCCTCATTGACCACGCCATGATCGGTGATGACGTCGGCGGTGTGGCCGCTCATGAACAGGCACTTGAGCTTGGGATTGCGAGACAATAACCGCTTGGACAACTCCAACCCATTCATCTCGGGCATCACCACATCGGTTATCAGCAGATGAATCCCTCCGGCCCGCGCTTCCGCCAGACGAATCGCCTCGCTTGGGGTGCTCGCGGCCAGCACGGTGTAGCCCAAACGATTGAGGATCTTCTGCGTATTGGCCAGTATCTCCAAGTCGTCCTCCACCAATAGCACCGTCTCTCCACGACTCTTGGGCAGTGGCGAAGCGCTTCCGGCTTGGGACGCGACGGACTTGCCTGCGTGCCGGGGCAGGTAAACATTGAAGGTCGTGCCTTGGCCTGGCTCGCTGTAAACGGTGATGAACCCGTTGTTCTGCTTGACGATGCCATAGACCGTAGCCAGCCCCAGTCCAGTGCCCTTGCCGACGCCTTTGGTCGTGAAAAACGGCTCAAAGATGCGGGACTGTGTTATTTTGTCCATACCGCAGCCGTCGTCACTGACAGACAGCATTATATAGTCGCCTGGGACAAACTCTGTGTGATCAGCGCAGTCGGTCTGGTCGAACCCTGATCTTCCCGTCTCAATGCTAATCTTGCCCACCCCGGCGATGGCGTCGCGGGCGTTGACACAGAGGTTGGTCAGGATTTGATTGAGTTGGCTTGGATCCATTTTGACCAGCCCCAAATCTGCCGCTGGCTGCCAGATCAGGTCGATGTTCTCGCCAATGAGTCGGCGCATCAGTTTGAGAAGTCCTTCCACAGTCTCATTGAGATCCAGCACATTAGGCATGATAATCTGCTGGCGGGCAAAGCCCAGTAGTTGCCGTGTCATATCGGCCGAGCGCTGAGCGCTGTTTTGAATTTCTTCCAAGCATTCCCGAAGCGGGTTGTCTGGCTGGATTTCATCCAGGGCCATGCATGCGTTGCCCATAATGATTTGGGTCATGTTGTTAAAATCGTGAGCCACGCCGCCAGCCAGCCGCCCCACTAATTCCATTTTCTTGGCCTGGTAAAGCTCGCTCTCAAGTTTTGCCTTCTCCGCCTCGGCGCGCTTGAGTTCGGTGATGTCTGTAAAGATGACGAGGCCGGCAGTGATGACCCCGTCGTGGTTGCGAACAGGCGCGGCATTCACTGAAACCCAGCGGTCTTCGCCTTGAGCGTTTCGGATGATGACCTCTTCGTTGCGTGTGGTCTCGCCTTTGAGCACGGCCCGAGAGAGGGGCAGGCACTCAGATGGATAAACCGTGCCATCGGGTCGAAACGTCTGCCAGTGAGCGGAATGTTGAGTAGCATTGATCCCGGTCAGGGGTTGCTTGGTTTCGCCCCGGATGCTCAAGGCGGCAGCATTGGCCCAACGGATGGTAACGTCAGGGGCATCCGCAATCAAAATTCCAGAAGGCGACTGGGAGATTGAAGCTTCCAGCAAAGCCAGGGCATTTTTCGTTTCTTGCTCCGCCCGCTTTCGCTCGGTAATGTCGTTGACGAAGACGGTCAGGCCGGACACAACGCCGCCATCGCCAATAATGGGGTTGTAGCGATCCTTGAAGACGGTTCGGAAGAGCGCCGGGTCGCCGTAATCTTCTATGGCAATGAAATGCTCGCCCCGCAAAGCGCGGTCGAAGTTTTTGCGGGCCTTTTCGCGATCTGCCGAGTTGGTGATGGCGTCGAGCATATTCATGCCCACTTCGATATCAGTGCCCCAGATCGCCTTCATCGCCCGCTTATGCGCTTGGGCGAACATGGTATAGCGGTAATGGGTATCGAGCGCGTAAATAATAATGTCCAGCGGACTTTCCATGATCG
>CAIUEN010000236.1 GCA_903898185.1 uncultured Verrucomicrobiales bacterium | reverse complement strand
ACTGGGCGGTCGCCCCCTCAAAGAACCGACCTTAGCCTTGGAAGCCGGTTGATCGGGGAAAATAGAGAAATCAGCAAAAAAAAGACGCGATTGACGGGCGAGAATTCACCCGTGGCGCATCCAACTGCCGAATTTAGGTTAACCGCCGCATACCGGTCAACCGAAAATTCCGATTTTAGAAGTGCGCGCGGATTCCACCGCGTTTCGTTCGGATTTGGAAATGCTGCTTTCCTGGCTGGAAGACCGGCCAAGAATTGAGTTTCTCCAAGGAACCTTTCGCCCTGCTGAACGTAAGGAATTTTCCCCCTAAGCTGATAGGTTTGGCGTCGATCACTATCCAGCAGGGTTGCGATCCGACCGTCACCAACAGCCTGAACAACGCCAGAATCGCCTGCAACTGTTGACGGCCATTCGCGATCTTGTTCAGCCCCCTCGGTTGCCGACTTCGGCTTCCCCAGTTTGCTCCCGTTTTCCGTTGCCACCATATCTCCGATCCAAAAAAGCTCGCAGTTCTCAGCAGCGGTTTGGACACCATTCTCACCCTCCGCAACACGAATAAACGCAGCCATGTCGCCAGCCACCAGACCAGTGTTCCACCTCCGGTCGGGATTTGCAGGTGCATCGCTCATCTTGATGGAGAGCTTGCTTTTGGCCCGAACCTCAACACGTAGGCCGGTTCTAACGCAAAGAAGGTCTGGAAGGCGCAATCGCTTTACCTTAGTCGCCCATATTTTGTTGCTGCTGGAATAACGCTCCAATTCGACGGGCTGCAGCCCAGCTTGCGTCATGAGTTCGAACACGCGGCGGGTTCCGATAGCTCCCATTGTGACGAACTTCAGAAAGCTTGAATCAACTTTTAGCCCCACCGGTTCCTCCTCTGCGCGACTGCGCTTTTTGTGGCGATTGTTCAAGAAGGGCTGAAATTGTGGTCCCGAGAGCCTTTGCAATACGCTCCATATTGTCGACTGCGATGTTTCGCTCTCCGCGCTCGACACCGCCAACGTAGTTCCTGTGCAAATCAGCACGTTCCGCCAAGCCTTCTTGGGAAAGGCCTTTGGCGATTCTCGTCTTCCTGACGTTCTGGGAGAATATATGTCTCGCGCTACGATCCAAGCCCGATTCTTATGGACTATTGGATGGAAATAATCTACCCACTATAAGTGTGATTGATTTGCCGCCTTCGTATGTAACTGAACTCGGTGCCGCGTATTGCGGAGATTCTCTGGATCTCCTCGCAATGCTCCCTGATAACAGCGTTAATCTGGTGATGACATCCCCGCCGTTCGCCTTGCAACGTGAGAAGGAATATCTGAATCGGTCCGGGAACAAGGCACAAGAAGATTACGTTGAATGGCTGGCCAAGTTCGGAAGCCTCGTTCTTCAGAAACTTCGGGATGACGGCTCGTTCGTAATCGACATTGGCGGCGCATATGTGAAGGGAGCTCCTGAGCGGGCGCTTTATCCGTTTCGGGTTCTATTAAAGTTCTGCGATGATCTGGGGTTTAAGCTGGCGCAGGATTTCTATTGGAATAATCCGGCGAAACTGCCTTCACCCATCGAGTGGGTCAACAAACGAAAGTTGCGAGCGAAGGATTCAGTGAACACGGTGTGGTGGTTTTCAAAAACCCAATGGCCGAAGGCCGATGTCCGTAAGGTGCTTGCGCCATATAGTGAAAGAATGAAGCTGCTCATCAAGGACCCGGCGGCGTTCTATAAGCCAGGGACGCGCCCTAGGCCTGCGCTTGCCCCAGAAAAACGTCACAGCGCATAGTTACGGATCTTTTGATTTGGCCGCTCGCTCAAGGATTATGATTTCCACCATGTCGTAGAATCGGGCGTAGCCTCTCCACATACTCTCGAATCCAGGAACGCCGTCACACTTGCGATTGAGGTAGCCGCCCAGTTTGGCGATGATGATCATGGCTTCACCGAGTGAGCGGTTTGTCTTTTTTTT
>CAIUEN010000235.1 GCA_903898185.1 uncultured Verrucomicrobiales bacterium | reverse complement strand
TTGCTTATTAGATTTACGAGCTGACATAAATGTGTTTTGTATAGCACAAAACACAAATCAAGCAACACTGCGAAAACCGCGAAACCAGATCGAATAAATCATCGAAAAGTTAGTGGCATTGGACAAGAATGTCTGCGCTACATTTTGGTGCAGGTTAGGATGTGCGCCGTTTCCTGTGCTTGTTCCAATGTGGACGACTGCAAATCCTCCTGGCAACTCGTATGACTACCGCTAAAATCCCGATCAACAGCGCGACACCACCAATGAACATCAACACATAATATCCGGTCTGTGCGCGCGCCTTGGACGCTATGACCTTGGGCGCTTCGCGCCGTCGCAGATCGGCAACCTTTGCAAAAGACTCGGCTCCCAGTGGAGTTTCTCCGACCAAGGTTACTCCATTCCAGCACACGCTGGCTTCCGGTTGGCAATCGGTTGGCCCACCCACCTCCACGAGGTAAACTCGCTTGCCGCAAAACAAAACGCGCCCTTGAAGAAAACCCCATCCGCGATAGTGAGCGGTGAATTCAACCGAAGGGAATCCTCCAACCTGCCGGAAACTCTCAGACACAGGCCCAACCGCATGGGCTTGGTAGCGTTTCTTGACATCATCGACCAGGCTGGCCAATTGCGGCTCAGCTCCACCCGCGCCATATTCGAACTGGGTGATGTGGAGCTTGAGCTTACTCTGACCTGATTCGGCATATAGCAGCAACTTAAGCGTGGCCTTTTCCTGCTCCGCCCGAAGCCTGTCGGCAGGGGGTTCCGTTCTTTTCCAGTCTTTGGTTGGAAAGGTAACGCGGAGAGTCTCAAGATTGATTACTTCCTGGGCAAGCGCCAATTGGCTGACCAGCAAGCCAAGAACACCCACCCTTATGCATCGACGTGTTACAAAGGACATTGGTAAAAAGAATAACAGCAGCCGATCTTTGTCAATGAATAAGAGCCATCGCTGTCCAGAACTTGTTGCCGAACTTGGCCTTGAATGTTTCCAGCAGAATCTCACCTGATTCTTGCGACGGCACGAGCGCGAATGTGGCTGAACCACTGCCGGACATCAAGGTGGCTAACGCGCCGTTTTCGCGGAAAAACTCCTGAACTATTACCAGTATCGGGTATTTCTTCAGGGCAGGGGCTTCAAGTGAATTATAGAACTCCTTTGAAGCCGCTGCGAGGCTTTGGTTCTGGAGCAATGAGATGAGCTTTTGCGCTCTGCCAGGTTTGCCGTTGAGAGCTTCTGGAAACTGAGCCAATTGCGCGTAGGCCCATGGAGTCGAGATGCCAAAACCGGGATGCACAAGAATAATCCAGACGCCGCGCAGGGACGGAAATGGTTCCAACGGAGAGATGACCTCCCCGCGCCCGCTCCCCAAGCCAGGACGGTTTTGAAGGAAAAATGGAATATCCGATCCCAGCGAAGCGGCCATCTCGCTGAGTTGGCCGTGCGTCAATGGAGAGCCAAAGAGATCATTCAATGCCATCAATGTGGTTGCGGCATTCCCGCTTCCTCCGCCCAACCCAGCGGCCATCGGAATCTTTTTTTCAAGATGGATGCGCGCTCCATCGGAAGTCCCAATCGCGCGCAAGAACAGTTCAGCAGCGCGATACACCAAGTTCTTGGAGTCTGTGGGCAGTTCAGGATTGCTGCAAGAGAGCCTGATTCCAGAACCACCCCGATCAAAGCTCAGTTGGTCACAGACGTTGACCGGCTGCATGACGGTTTCCAGTTCGTGGAATTGGTCGGGCCGCTTCCCGAGAATGTTTAGCAGCAGGTTGACTTTGCAGGGTGAGTTCAGTGTCATAAAGCGCGTAACTATCCAAGTAGCATAGGCATCCCTGCCTGTGCCCCTCCTTCCGGCGAGCGTCAGCGAGACGCTAATTTTCCCCTCTGACCTGAACAGTTAAGTTACAAAAAACGCCAACATGGAAATGTTGGCGCGGTGAAATTCCAAAAGATTAGTTATCGAAGATGCGGAACCGGCTGCCCGGTGAAAAAGGCACCACGTCACCCCCGCCAAAGCCCAGCCCGGAATCAGGAGAGACGATGGTGTCGGCAATCATGTTGGGACGATAACTGTCAGGATAAACCGGGTTTTCAGGATAGAACACAGGACCGTAGTCTTTGCCCGAATGGTTGGGGAACGGAAAGGTCACGATTTCATAAGCTCCCACACAAGTACGCTTCAAAGTGCGATCAAATCCATGGATGAAACCCGTGGTGTATCCCACTTCAGGGTCGTTGAAAACCGCAGTCTGTTCGATGGAACGAGTTATTTCACCACCACGGGCGATTTCAGTCACGTTATTGATGCCACGGCCCAGTTTTCGTTCAGGTCCAGCGCAACCAACCGCAAACAACGATGCGGCGATCACGAAAAAAACAACGGAATACGTAATTCGCATAGTGATATTCGTTACTATTTAGTGGCAACTTATTGCATTTGAGGTCTATTTGTCGAGTTTTTTCTTGCATGGAATTGCTCAGTGGGTGCGTGACCAAAAAGTAACCTTGTGGGGCAGGTCTCTGACCTGCCAGTTGACGGAGTCTCTGACTCGAATGGCGCTTAAGTTAGTCCTAAGACTTTCTTTGTCAGTCGTTTACGGCGCTTGATGTCTGGCGCGGTT
>CAIUEN010000234.1 GCA_903898185.1 uncultured Verrucomicrobiales bacterium | reverse complement strand
TCATCAAGAAAATGTGTGTGGAGATTCTCACGGAGAGCGGCTTCGGCGTGGTTGAGGTTTTGGAGAAGGAAACGAGTTTCAGAATTCATATACTGAAACTTGATTATCAGAATGGGATGCCCGCGTAGCGGGCAATAGGCAGTTCCCAAATCCTCGCCTAAGAACACCCAACTGAATAGTTATTCAATAAAATCAGGTGATGTTATATTTCGTGCCAATTTACAACCTACATAAAACCGAAAAGCGAAATTCCCCCACTTTTACACGCAGAGTTTTCATTTCTACTTTCTCTTAGGCGAGGATTTTGTCGCTCCACTTACACTGGCGTGCA
This sequence comes from uncultured Verrucomicrobiales bacterium, assembly GCA_903898185.1. Taxonomy (GTDB): domain Bacteria; phylum Verrucomicrobiota; class Verrucomicrobiia; order Limisphaerales; family Palsa-1400; genus CAIUEN01. Next base: position 1,980 of record CAIUEN010000234.1, on the reverse strand, counting down.
AGGCGCTCATTATAAATGGAACGGGGGAATAGAATCGAACCCTGAAATGCGATTTCCAAACCACTCTCCATTCCAGATATCGCAAGGGGGAACATTGCGAAGTAAGAACATTTGGCCAGCTTCGAATCGTCGCCTTGAAGCTCCGCTCGGTTACAAGAAGTTCATCATCACTTCGTCGCCTGCTCCCCAAGTTCAGATGAAAATGTTTTGATGCCCAGTCTTTCAGGAGTTAGTTTCCAATACTCTTGGGCCTTGCCGTGCGGAACAAGCCCTTTGTAATGCTCATGCAACACATCTTCCGATGTCCCTGCCCAGTGCGCCGTGCCGGCGGCATCCTGGGTCAAAGCGAGTCTGTACGAGAGGCATGTGTGACGCATTCCGTCGCTCGGCCAAGCGGGCAATGTTGGATCATTTTTGACACCACCACTCTCGACAGAGTACCCAGCGGCTCGTTTCAGAGAATCCTTGGCCCTTCTTCCGGGATCTATGGGCATCCTCTTGTCGCACAACCTGAGCCACGAGATCGCAACTTCTGGAAGCTCGGAGACACGTCTGCGTTTAACTTTAGTGCCAATTCCAGCTATGGTAATCCCACGCTCGTCAAGGTTAATGGCGTCCCAATTCAAACGGGCGGCTTCGTCAGGCCTAACGCCGCAAAATAGGTTCAATATCGTGTATGCCAAGGCTACGCCATTACGATGTTGGTGAGCAAATACAAGCATACGTTCGACGTTATCTATGGACAAAATCTTCGGCTCTGCCGGAGGCAATGCAAGCTCCTTCGTTTTGGTGATTGGGCTTTCATTGATTAGACTTTTTTCGAGGCACCAATTAAAGAACGCCCTCAGATTCCCGCGAACCGTTTTGCGTGTAGAAAAGTCCGAGATTTCGTATAAATAGTCCGAAACGACCTTCTTTTCTATCGAGTAGACATAGCCGTTCTGCCCCACTTTCTTGGCAAACTGATCCAGCCTGTATTTCAGTGGTTTTGTGTAGGCGTCCCTGCAACCGTCGGCGACTTTCTCCTTTAGAAAATCGGCTATAGCATCTGCAAGGCTTTTCTCAATTTGATTAGAGGCTTTTGCTTGCTGTGCGACGTAAGCTTCTGCGGCTTTCAAAATTAGTTGCGAATCAACCAAATTGTATTGGATTTCATTAATGCCAGAGAACACCCGGTAAGCTTGCTCGCAAAACGCAATTTGCTTGTCGGTCATCCAAGTCAATCTCGCATATCGAACCATCTCGTGCTCGTATGGGTCGCCCCTTTTTTCAGCCTCGACGCACTGCTGCAAAAACTCTTCTGCTTTCTTGCGGTCGCCGAATGATGTTCGGACTCGTTGACCAAACGAGTTGTAGCCGTAAACCTGATAACCGATATAACCTTTTGGGGTTTCTGGTTTGACGCCGAGCTTAACAGTAACAATACGCCAATCACTCATACGAACATTCTGACAACCCTTTTGCCAACCCACAAGACAAAAATACAATTTTACCTCTAATCGTTCACAGCTTTCGTAAAGCATGGGTCGCCGGTTCAAATCCGGCAACTGGCTCCAGTTTTTCTACTTGTAAATCAGCAGGTTACGGCAATTTAGTGAATTGGCTTATCGGTTACTGGAAATGCCCAAAAAGGCAGGTTTTAGCTCGTGCAGTAACCGTTATGGTAACCGTGGCTCTATCTTGGTAACCGAAAAGCGCACTGTTGCGCTGAAATGTGAATTTGCGGCACCCGGAAGACACCCCCCGACGCTTACGCCACTGGTACGAGCTGCCTTTGGCTATCGGTGTGGTCGGTTCTTCGCGGTTTGAACCGCATACGCGCCGTGGGCCGAAACAAACATCAGATTTCCTGACCTCGCCCACGCATTTTCAGATATCGGGGATTATTGCATGAGACCATTTAGGGAGTTGGAACTTTAATAAGTACCAGCGAATCGGCGCAAAATGGTCAAAATGCGGGTACTTTTTAATCTTCCAACT
>CAIUEN010000233.1 GCA_903898185.1 uncultured Verrucomicrobiales bacterium | reverse complement strand
TGAGCTGCTCTTGGCTGGAAGAGATAAAACTATGTTGTTTACCAATGCTCATAGTTTAAATAAGCACATCGCTTCCCGTTAGTCAACCCAAAAAGTGTAAAAAACTAGCAAGAAAAAATGAAAACAAGCTAAACTGTTACCAAAATTCTTACTCCTGAGATCAATACCCCTCCGCTCCCATATCAATCTTGAATCAGCCGTGCCCAAGATGCGTAGGCCGACTGAACCAGCTTGACGAGGCTCCCAAAATCGGCGGGCTTGACCGTGTAAGTGTGAGCTCCCAGCGCGTAAGCCTGCTGGATGTCCTCTTTCGAGCTGGAAGAACTCATCACAATAGTCGGAATAGTGCGGAGCGACGGACGGTCATGAAGCCAGGCAAGCAGTTCGAGCCCCGACATGCGCGGCATGCGCAGATCCAGAATAATGAGGTCGGGTTTGGCAGCGACATTATTCTCATCCTGAAGGTAATCCAACGCCTCCAAACCGTCCTTGACCCAGCGAACAGGAGATTTCACGCCATGCCTACGCAGAGCTCGCTGCAGCGCGATGGCATCGCTCTCTTCATCCTCGACAAGCAGTATCAAGAAATCCGCTTCGGTTGATTGCTGTGGCATGGCACGTCTCACACTTGAAAAATGCATTTTTGCTGCTTGAACCTCGCACTGAAACGTGGAGTTTGCAAGGGGGGCAATTACAAGGAGCTCTTAATGTTCGTGAAACAATAGATGCTTGCTGGAGAGACTCCGAAAATCAACGCAAGTCATTGATGATAAATGGTGCGCGATGTAGGGTTTGAACCTACGACCCCCACCGTGTCAAGGTGATGCTCTACCACTGAGCTAACCGCGCACTCGTAAAATGCTGCCAAAGACTAGGTAATCAGCGCCGCTATTGCAAGTGGAGACTTTGCGGATTTGCGAGAATTCATGGAGGTATATAGTTAGTTTTTTTGATAGGAGGTCGCTGGAGCGGCGGAGCTTCTAACAAATCGAGATCGCCTTGGTTCTGGGCGGGAAAATGTTGCAATGATGGCAAGCAGACTTGTTTTGTTGTTGGGATCGCCTGCGTGGCTGAAAAACCAGTGGGTTTGAAGGCATCCGGAGACTATCAACGCAACTCGTGGGCACACCACTCCCATGGGGGGCTTGCGTTCAGCCCGATGGGGTGCAGGGACCGATCTTCAATCCCTGCATCATAAAGTCCATCAGCCATGTAGTTGTAGAGCGTTGTGTGCGGAGTTGGGCTTGCAGACGAAGAGAAGGTGAAAACCGTAGAGCAGGGCTTGCCGGCAGAAAGGCTGGCGGGAGTAGAGGTCGTCGCCCAGCAGGGGGGCCTTGAGCGGCGGCCAAAATCCCCTGCCAATGGGCGTCCAGCGCCTTGAGATACACGTCCTTTACTGGAATCAACGGGGCCTGGCGGTGGCATTGCGGCTGCCCCGATCGTGGCACCCACGCGCTTCCAGCCAGCCGCCCGGTAGCAAGTTGCAGCAAAGCGGTTTTGCTCGACAAAGGTCTCCAGCATCAGGATTGGATGGCCGTATTTATCCTGCCAATCGCCGCTGATGCGTCGGCAATGACGCCCAGATTAAGGTTTTGGCCCACGCAATTGCGGTAACTCAAGTAATGGTATTGCACAAGCACAAAGCCCAACAACGAAGTCTCAGCACTGCCGGGGGGGGCAACCGGTTCAATGCGCAAAGGCTCACGGGAGACGTTTAAGAACAAACCCAACCTAAGCAGAGAATTGTTTCCAGAAACGGCCAACGGCTTCCCGTAAACCGTCCGCGTGTCGCACCCGCAAGTATTTCCACCAGGCGGGGAACAGTCGGCGATAGCGCATCTCATTGAAGCGAGCGTCAATGAGCAACACCACACCGTGATCGGTCTCGGAACGAATGACTCTCCCAATGGCTTGGAGCACGCGGTTCATGCCGGGAAAAGTATAGGCATATTCAAATCCTGTCGCGTTCTGTGTTTGGAAATAGTCGCGGATCAGATCGCGTTCGATACAAAGTTGCGGCAGACCTACGCCGACAATCACCGCCCCAATCAAACGCTCTCCGACCAAATCAATGCCTTCTGCGAAAATCCCACCCAACACGGCGAAGCCGACGAGGGTCTCGCCATGTTCAACCGAAAAGGCGGCCAGGAAGGCATCACGTTCTGGTTCAGTCATACGGGGTCGTTGCACAAGCACTGCAACCGTAGGATGGCAGACCTGAAATTCCTGGAGCACTGCGTTGAGATATTGATATGAGGGAAAATAGACGAGGTAGTTGCCGGGCCGTCCGCTCACCAAAGTTCCGATTGCCACCACCACGTCCCCCAGCGATTCCGTCCGCCCCTTGAAATGGGTGTGGATGCGGTCTTGCACCAGCACCGCCAGATTTTCGGATGGGAAAGGCGAGGATAGTTGCAGCACGGGATCTTCCAGAGCCCCGCCCAGCAGCGTTCGGTAATAGTCCATCGGCGTGAGCGTGGCGGAGAAAAAGATCGCAGCCTTGCCGCGGGCCAGCGCTTTGCGGAGCAACAGGGAAGGATCCAAACAAAACAGACGAACCTTTATTTCTGGGGCGTTTTCGATGATGGTCACAAATCTCGCATCGTAAACTTCGGCTGTGCGCCGGAACGAATGCAGCAGGAAATAGAGCGCAAGCAAGGCTTCGCGAAACTCGGCTGGTTGGTTCTTGACCAGCCAGCTCTCCACCTCGTTCAGCGCGGTTTCCAGTGGCTCAATTAAACTCTCAGGAAACTCGGAACTCGCGCTCACACCGCTGTTCTGCTCCCGGATCGTCGCTGTCTTTACCGGAAACAAATTGAGCTCGAAGGAGGAATCGGAGGCTTCAAACGGTTCATCCAGCGATTTTGTGTCGTTGCCCAGTTTGCGCATCACCGTGTGCAATTGAGCCAGGGCCTTGGAACAACGCGGTGCATCCTTCTTGGTGGCGCGCTTGACTTCCAAAATCTCCCGGCCATCCAGGTCGGCGGAGAACATGTCGCGTGCCCGATCCACCAGGTTGTGGGCCTCATCGACGAGGAAACCGTATGCGCCTCCCTCGTCGGCAAAGTGACGCCGCAGATAAACCTGGGG
>CAIUEN010000232.1 GCA_903898185.1 uncultured Verrucomicrobiales bacterium | reverse complement strand
TCATCAAGAAAATGTGTGTGGAGATTCTCACGGAGAGCGGCTTCGGCGTGGTTGAGGTTTTGGAGAAGGAAACGAGTTTCAGAATTCATATACTGAAACTTGATTATCAGAATGGGATGCCCGCGTAGCGGGCAATAGGCATTGATGCACCTAAAGTTGCTGAAACATGAAAGACGCTTCTACGGCACTCAGCCATTTTTTATTTCACGCAATCTATCTGACGGCCCCGCGTACTGCCAGAGTGCGTCCCGATTGCATTCATCGGCCTAACCAACCCGATCAGGTCTATAGGCCCGTTCTTGAAGCCAAGACAATGCATGCACCAGCATACAAATAGGTTTCCATTCTTGTCGTTTTCCGGGTTATTGTGGCTATATGAAGGTACGATTAGATGATTCAGAGCTTTTCGATTCTCAAAAACCCGCAAAGTGTCTGACAAAAGTGTATAGGAACGACAGATAAATCAACATAACATGATGACATTGTGTCCGCCCGCCGCCGCGATCTCCAGCGCGCGCTTGACCGATTCCTGGCCTTTGACCTCGGAAAAATCGATGTCCTCTTCGAGTGGCTGATCAAAGATATTATCCAGATTGACTTTGGTCGGGGCGAGCCGGATTTCCCCCTCCAGGAAACTGACCGCCTCGCGCAGGTTTTCGACCGGAATGACGTTGATTCCCTGGACCACGGCCGCTTCCGCCGCGTTTTCCGGCGGCACCAGCAGCCCCGTCCTGCCCTCGGCCCTTGCCTGCAAAGCGATGGCCAGCGCACCCTTAACCGACCGCACCGCGCCTGTCAGCGCCAGTTCCCCAATCATGGCGAAATTATCCAGTTGATCTGTCTCGAACTGCTCGCTCGCCGCCAGCATCGCAACCGCAATCGGCAAATCAAAACTGGGCCCCTCCTTGCGAACATCCGCCGGAGCTAAATTGATCGTGGTGCGCCCCAACGGAAACTTGAACCCGGAATTGCTCATCGCCGTCGTAACGCGGTCGCGCGACTCCTTCACCGCCGCGTCTGGAAGACCGACAATAACGACAAGACTCTCGCCGAAGCCAGAATTGACTTCGACCTCAATCGGATAGGCATCAACACCGTTCACAGCGGCGGATAAAACCCGGGCTAACATGGGGCGATAATGAGGGGAGCGGAAAACGGGGTCAAGCTTGCAACGCAAACAGAACGTGATGCCGCGAAACCAACTCGTTATTCTTGCCAGTCTTCAATTGATAATGCAGGAATTCGACCGAATTCTGCCACATTATGAGTCACCAGCGTCAGTTTGTTTGCTTGGGCGATGGCCGCAATCATCAGGTCGTTAGGTCCGATGATCTTGCCAGCAGTCTCCAATTCGTGTCGGATACTGGCGTAAGCGGCTGCCGCCGAGTCGTCAAAGGGCAGTGAAACAAATGGAGCGAAGGTTTCGGTCAGGATTGCCAACCGGTGTTTTGGATCGCCGTATTTGCGGGCTCCGTTAAACAACTCTGCTTTGACAACCGAGCAAAGAAGCACGTCCGTTGGTGCGAGTCCCTGAAGGCGGGCGCGAATGGGAGACTGCGCGGATTTCAGGTAGACAATCCACGCATTCGTGTCTAGGAGGAAGGCCACTACCAATGCTCCCGGTTTTCAAACTGAAGCTGCGCTGGTCGCTCCAGCGGCTCTCCGGCAAACGCTCCAGCGGTGGTCGTGAAGTAATCGGGCCGCCAAGCCTTGGGCGTGGCGGATGGATTCCTTTGCGCATCCAAATTACGGACACGCTGCCCAGTTGGCGATCTCTCCGCGTCGGCAAGCACGCCTTCGTCCAGCCAATCCTCTCCGTCCATCTCGGATAAACGCAAACGGATTTCATGGCGTTCCTCTGGCGTGAGCCTTTGGATTTCATCCAGAATTTCGCTTTTACTCATAGCGTCAACCTAGCGGTTTTCGTCCCTCCAAGCAAGGTCTTGCGAGTTTTATGCGCAATTGTCCGGAACTCCGAAGTAACCTTCTGCCGTCACGCAACACGGGCGTGTTCTTCAACCCCTAGGCCACCCCCGCGCAGAGGAGAACCCCCCCCCCAGCGGCAGGTTGTCCCACAGCGGCAGCGGAACGTCCGAACTATCGTTCGAGTTCGAGTTTGCGCTCGTGTAGGTTGCCGTAATCGTCGGTCAGACTGGAGCAGCACCAGAACGCTTGGTATCCGATGGAGACCACGTAGGCTGAAGCAACACATGAATGCCCCACCTCCGATGTTGGTTACCCCGGCAGGAATGGTGATGCTGGCTAGGTTGGTGCAATAGACAAATGCCATATCCAGAATTGACTTCGACCTCAATCGGATAGGCATCAACGCCATTGACAGCGGCGGATAACACCCGTGCTATACCGTAAACGGGTAAGATCGTTCCTTGTTCTCGGCGCAAAAAGTAACATTCTTACCCGTTTACAGTATAACATGGGGCGATTTTTAGCGAGAACCTGGGGTGGGGAAAAACTTGCATCGTATGCGCTACGGCGGAGGGATTTGCAGGTCTTTGCAGATCTTGCGGGCGGTAAACTCCAATATTTCTCGATGACGAGGAACGGATGAGACTTTCTTGACCTGGCGGTTCACGTAAATAGTGTGACTGCCGCCTTCGCGCAGGAATTCGCAGCCGTGCCGTTCCAGGTGTTTGATGAGGTCATCCCGCTTCATGCCGCCGGAAGCGGGAACGGCTCACGAATCACGTTATGGCCTCGCAATTCCTCTTCGGCCAATTCACGGTTGGCTGCCAATACCATGGCGACTGCCTCGATCAAATTCGCTCGCGCTTCATCCAGGGTCGCACTAGGGTGTTGAATTGATCAAAATTAGTTCATGCTTTACTTATTCTTTTGTAACGATGGAATTTGTTTTATACTATCGGCGCAAGAAAGTGAATGAATGCCAAATCCTACAAAAGCCCAAAGAGCAAGTTGATCGCTTTT
>CAIUEN010000231.1 GCA_903898185.1 uncultured Verrucomicrobiales bacterium | reverse complement strand
TTCAGTGGGCCAATCCGGCTTTTAGCCGCATCCTGGGTTACACGGATGAAGAAAGTGTCGGCTTGGACACCGCCTCATTTTATGCGAACAGAGAGGAATATGAACGGGTGGGCGTGGCTGGTTACGAGCAACTCTCTCAGGGAAAAAGTTATTTTGTGGAAATACAACTAAAGCGGAAGGACGGATCTCTTTTATGGGCCAGTATCGCAGGCAGCTCTATGGCCCCACAGAATCAGGTTGAAGGATCGATTTGGATACTGAATGACACCACGGAGCAAAAGCGCATGTTGGAGGCTATTCAAGAAAGCGAGACCCGTCAGCGCTCAATCCTGACGGCCATGGCGGAGGGAGTGGTTGTTCAGGCGGCAGACGGAAGGATCACCGATTGCAATTTTAATGCGGAAAATATCCTTGGCCTCAGTCGCGATGAGATCATGGGACGGACTTCGGTTGACCCGCGTTGGCAAGCTGTGCGCGCAGACGGCTCAGCTTTTTCCGGCGAAGACCATCCGGCAATGGTCAGTCTGCGAACGGGGCAGGCTTGCCACGATGTGCTGATGGGGCTTCATCTGCCTGATGGATCAAAAAGATGGATCAATATCAACACTGAACCGATGGTCAAGAATGGTGAAACCCGGCCCTATGCAGTTGTCACATCCTTTGCCGACATTACCGAACGCAAGCAGATCATGGATCGGTTGCAGGAAACAAGCGAACAACTCTTGGATGCGCAGCGTATTGCCCATCTCGGATCTTACGTTTTCGACGCCAGAACCGGCAGGTTTACCAGCACCGAGGTTTTGGATGAATTGTTCGGCATCGTTGACCCCGCTTTTACAAAGGATGTTGCGGGATGGCTGGAGATTGTTCACCCAGAGGATCGCGCCGAAATGCAGCGTTACTTGAATGACGTGGTCTTGAAAGGCAAGTCCGCTTTTGACCGCCACTATCGGATTGTCCGTCTTAATGATCAGCAGGAACGCTGGGTTCACGGCCTCGGCAAAGTCACTTTTGATGATTGCGGTCAGCCCATACAGATGATCGGCACCATTCAGGACGTTACCGAACGTAAACGGGCAGAGGAGGCGAAGGAAAAACTAGAATTCCAAAACCGCCAACTCCAAAAATCTGAAAGTCTGGGTCGCATGGCCGGGGCCATTGCCCACCACTTTAACAACCAGCTCCAAGTGGTGATGATGAACCTGCAGATGGCCATGCAGACTCTGCCCCGAAATGCGGAGCCTGTTGAGAACCTGACCGAAGCCATGCAATCGGCCCGCAAGGCGGCGGGAGTGAGCACACAAATGCTCACCTACCTTGGGCAAACCGCTGCCAAGCATGAACCCTTGGATCTTTGCGAAGTCTGCCGACACCATTTGCCCATGTTGCGCACTGTTATGCCGCAAGGCGCGACTTTGAAAACCGAACTGGATTCCCACGGCCCGGTCGTGAACGCCAACGCCAACCAGATCCAACAGATTCTGACCAACCTGCTCACCAATGCCTGGGAGGCTATGGGTGAGACGCAAGGCGTGATTCGGCTAATCGTCAAGACCGTTCAGGCAGCAGATATCCCCAGAAGACACTGTTTTCCCATTGACTGCGAGCTGCAAGAAAAGGCTTACGCTTGCACGGAAGTAGCCGACGCGGGCTGCGGAATTGCGAACAAGGATATTGAAAAATTGTTCGACCCGTTCTTCTCCACCAAATTCACAGGACGAGGGCTGGGCCTGCCTGTGGTTCTTGGGATCGTGCGAGCGCACGGTGGGTGTGTCACGGTGGAAAGTCAGCCGGGGGAAGGAAGCGTTTTTCGGGTTTTCTTGCCATTGACGGCAAAAGCTATTACCCAAAAGCCGATCCAAGTGGCACAAGACCCGAAAGCAGCAGTGAGCGGCACTGTGCTGGTGGTCGATGACGAGCCTTACTTGCGTAAAGCAGTTTCACTTGTGCTCAAACGATCTGGTTTTACGGTGTTTGCGGCGCAGGATGGAGTTGAAGCCGTGGAAATGTTCCAGCAGCACCGTGACGAAATAGGTTGCGTCCTGTGCGATCTGACCATGCCGCGCATGGATGGCTGGGAGACCTTGACGGCTTTGCGCAAACTGGTGCCCGGCATCCCGGTAATCCTATCCAGCGGCTACAGTGAGGCCCAAGCGATGGCCGGGGATCATCCCGAACTGCCACAGGCGTTCTTGAGTAAACCTTATGAGTTGCCAACTCTCAAGGATACGATTGTTCGCTTTATGAGGAAACCAGACCAGACAGTGAAAAAGACTTGAGCTTGAGGCTCAGATAAATTGCCTCACATCTGCTCGCTTAAATTAGGCCATCTGTCAAACCCCCGCGTGTATGCTTTGAACGGGTAAGAATGTTACTTTTTGCGCCAAGAGCAGGGAACGACCTTCGGACGTAGCGCAGACATTCTTGTCTGCCGTTCCGCCGACTTTCCAGTCGGCAAAGCGTCGGTAGCAAGACAACCGCTGGAGCTACCGATGCGCCCCGCAGGTTGGAAAACCTGCGCAACGGCAGACAAGAATGTCTGCGCTACGTCCGAAGATCTGGCGCAAAAAGTAACATTCTTACCCGTCCAAAGTATAACTGCCAAACAGAAGCAGGCCCACACAGGTAAGCAAGAAAACCCAATCAATGGAAGATTCCCGCCTTCCGGCAATTCTCATTATGTGGGGCAGGCCGGATGCCTACCCTACATAATGAGAATTGCTGACTTTGAACGGAAGAATGTTGCTTTTTGCGCTGAGAACAAGAAACAATCTTACCTGTTTACAGTATATGACCACATTACCCACCGAAGCCATTGGCAGTATTCCTCGCAAAGAAAAATTGATGGATGCCCAGCGCCGTTTCGATGCTGGCGAGATCAACGCGGCAGCCATGGAAATCTATTATGACGAAGCCGTGCGAGAAACCGTGGCAGAGCTGGAGGCCACCGGTTCACTTATCGTCAGCGACGGCGAGCAGCGCAAGGCGCACAGCTTTGTTTCATACTCGGTAGAAAGAGGGATGAATTTCGCAAGTGACGGTGTCGTCATTCCATTTCAGGACGGTCATGTCCGCCAACTGCCGCGACTGGTCACGGGTCCATTCCGCTTTGCGCGATATGCCTACGAGAGTCTTGCCCTCTCCAAGCCGCATGCGCATGTGCCGATGAAACAGGCCATTATTTCGGCGTCTGCACTGAGCTTGTTTTATCCGCACCAGGATATCCCTGATTACCCTCGCAACATGTTTATTGAGGAACTGCTGAACGAGCAGGAAAAAGAAATTCGTGGTTGTTTCGCCGCCGGCGCCGAGAAAGTGCAGATTGATTTCACCGAAGGCCGACTTTCTATCAAGCTTGATCCGACCGGTGGCATTCTAAACAGCTTCATCGAACTCAACAACATGGTGCTTGCGCGCTTTAGTGTTGAGGAGCGCCGACGCATCGGCGTGCATACCTGCCCGGGTGCCGATCACGATTCCACCCACAGCGCTGATGTTGATTATGCTGAATTGTTGCCCAGTCTCTTTGAACTCAAGGCAGGCAACTTTTACATCGCGATGGCGGGCGAAAAAGACCGCGAACGTTCACTCAAGATAGTTGCCCGCTATCTGAAGCAGAAACAGCGAGCCTTCATCGGCGTCATTGATGTCATCAATCCGCGAATTGAAACCCCGGAGGAGGTTTGCGCTCGTGTTCTTGAGGCTGCTCGATATATTCCTGTGGAGCAGTTGGGCACCACTGATGACTGCGGCTTTTCGCCTTTCTGCGACGACGTTTCGACACAGCGCGAAACCGCCTTTGCCAAGATTCGCGCCCGTGTGCAGGGAACTGCCATGGCAGCGCATCAATTGGGATTGAGTTAAGAATACGGAGACGACAGCTATGACTGAAGCAGCGAAATTCGTTCTCAGCTTTGCCTTGTTCGACAGGGATGGAAATCTTATCGACTGGAATTCTGGCTTTGCTGCGGAATTCGCAGACGCTGCGGACGTGCTGGCGGCCGGCGTTAGCGTAAAGACCATTCTGGCGGCCTGCTTGATTCCTGAACGAGCGTTGGATCTATCTTGGGCAATGAGCGATGCGCCACCTATCGTGCAGTATATTAACAACCGCAAAGCCATCGAAGTCAGGCAGGAACGCAGTACCAATGGTGGCACCCTGCGTCTGGCAAGCGTTATAGGCGATGTGCCGCCTTTGCATCAGGCCATATCCGACCAAGCGTCGGATTTACTACGTTCGAGCACACTGAAAATGTCTGCGGCTGTCTTGACCAAGCGCACGAAGGAAGAACATGCGCTGCGCGTGGCGAAAGAGATCGCCGATGCTGCCAATGCTGCCAAGAGTGAGTTTCTGGCCAATATGAGCCACGAAATCCGCACGCCGCTCAACGGGGTTTTGGGCATGATCGGTTTGCTAATGGATACGAAACTGAATGAAGACCAGAGCCGCTATGCCCAAACCGCTCGCGCCAGCGGCGAAGCCTTGCTTGCCCTGATCAATGACATTCTGGATTTTTCCAAGATGGAGGCTGGGAAACTTGAACTGGAAACTCTGAATTTTGGTCTGCACAGCTTCTTGGAGGACTTTGTAGTAATGATGGCTCTTCGGGCTCATGAAAAAGGGCTGACATTGGGATGCTTGGTGGCACCGGAGGTGCCTTCGGCACTTAAGGGCGATCCTGGGCGTTTGCGGCAAATTCTTATTAACTTGGCTGGCAACGCCATCAAGTTTACGGCTCAAGGCGAGGTTATCATCCGCGTTAGTTTAGTCTCGGAAACCCCGAACGATGTGCGATTGCGGTTTGCCGTGCATGACACTGGCATCGGCATTCCCGCTGACAAACTGGGACGGCTCTTTGGAAAGTTCTCGCAAGTCGATGCCTCAACGACGAGGAATTATGGCGGCACAGGGCTGGGTTTGGCGATTTCCAAACAACTGGCGGAGTTGATGGGGGGCGAGATCGGAGTTCACAGCGAGGCCGGCAAAGGCTCGGAATTCTGGTTTACGGTGCTTCTGGCCAAACAACCCTCTCGCGA
>CAIUEN010000230.1 GCA_903898185.1 uncultured Verrucomicrobiales bacterium | reverse complement strand
AGCGAGGCCGGCAAAGGCTCGGAATTCTGGTTTACGGTGCTTCTGGCCAAACAACCCTCTCGCGAGCCTGTGGCAGCGCCAGAGCTGGCCGTTCTGCGCGGAATGCGTGTCTTGATTGTCGATGACCGTCCCATTGACCGGGAGATTCTCATGGTTCTGCTCAAGACTTGGGGCATGCGCCCCTCTGAAGCGATGGATGGCACTTCCGCTCTGCGGGCGCTGATTCAAGCTCAAGCCACATGGGATCCTTTCACGGTCGCCATTTTGGATATGCAGATGCCCGGCATGGATGGAAAATTGTTGGGCCGCGCCATCAAGAGCGATCTGACTTTGAATGAAACTCGGTTGGTGTTATACACATCCCTTGGCCAAACGGGCAACGATCAAGAGTTCAAAGAAATCGGATTTGCCGCCACGCTGAGCAAACCTGTCCGACGTCAGGAACTATTGGACGTGCTGACGGCTGTGCTTAGTGGCAAAGAGATCGCTGCATCCCGGATAAAATCGACGCCCGGGTTTTCTTTTGGACAAAGTTTAAGCCATATCCGCATTCTGGTCGTCGAGGACAATTTTACCAATCAGCAAGTGGCGGTGGGAGTTCTTAAGAAACTGGGGTTCAAAGCCGAAATAGCCGTCAATGGCGCCGAGGCTGTCAAGGCGCTCGAAACTTTTCATTACGATCTGGTGCTAATGGACGTGCAAATGCCGGTGATGGATGGGATTGAGGCCACCAGAGCCATTCGCGATCCGCAATCACATGTTCTCAACCACAAGGTAACCATTGTTGCCATGACAGCACATGCAATGCAACGCGACCGCGAGAAGTGCATGGAGGCGGGCATGGACGATTACCTCACCAAGCCGATCGAACGACCGGCTTTGGTTGCGGTTTTGGAAAAGTGGTTGAAACCAAACGGCGAGGGGGAGCATGCGGTGGCCAGCGAGCCGCAAGAAAGAGTCGCCAACTCCAATGATGAAAAGAAACTCGTAGTCTTCGACCGTGCGGCATTCATGAATCGAATGATGGATGACAAGGACCTGGCTCGGAGGGTTCTTGATGGCTTCTTGGGGGAAATGCCCCACGAGATCACGCAATTGAAAAAACATCTGGCGGCAGGCGATGCCCGCCTTGTTGAAAAGCAAGCTCATACGATCAAAGGTGCCAGCGCCACGGTGGGAGCCGAAGCTTTGCGAGCCGTTGCTTGGGCGATGGAGCAAGCCGGTAAAGCCGGAGATCTGGATGCGGCCCGAGCCCGCGTGAGTGATCTGGACACGCAGTTCGATGCGCTCAAGGAAGCGATGAACAAAGTATAGCTGCCAAACAGGGGAAGGCTCACACAAAGACACGAAGAGTCGGAAAAAAACTCTCATTTTTCGAGCCTGTTTATACTTTGAACGGCTAAGAATGTTACTTTTTTGCACCGAGAAGAAGGAACGATCTTACCCGTTCGCAGGATATTCCAATCCTCTTCGTGCCTTTGTGTCTTTGTGTGAGCTTCCCTTGTTTGGCAGTTATCCTTTGAATGGGCAAGAAGGTTGTTTTTTGCGCCAAGAACAAGGAATATCCAATGATAATTGTCTTCTTCAGTAACACCCGACTTTAGTCGAATGTTAACGCTTGGAATGTGAGTCTTGGTGAAATCTCAAATT
>CAIUEN010000229.1 GCA_903898185.1 uncultured Verrucomicrobiales bacterium | reverse complement strand
GGGATTCACCGTCAGCGCCTCCGCGCGACAATCGGTCCAAACCTACATCACCAATCAGCAGGAGCACCATCGGAAGAAAACGTATCGAGAAGAATTGGTGGCCTTTCTCCGAAAATCCGGCGTCAAATTCGACGATCTGTAGTTGGATTGATGGCGCTGATGCTGGCATCCCTTCGGGATGCCGGCGTGCGGGGCATCCGCTTCCGGTGGTATCGCTTCGCTCAACCACCGGCTACAGGCTTTCATGCCTCCGGCATGAGGTTTCGTCTGCATAAAATCGAAAGTCCGGTTACTTTCCGGTCACACACACGATCAAATCTCCTGTTTTCGCTTTTTCTTTGCCTGAAATCGGGCTTTGGGCGAGAGTTTAGGTCATGAGTAGTTTTGCCAATTCGAGTCTGCCGGATGCCCTTGGCCATTTTGGACCCTATGGAGGCCGCTATGTGCCGGAGACGTTGATGCATCCGTTGCAGGAACTCGAAGCGGAATACGTTCGCGCCCAGCAGGACCCTGAGTTTCACAAGGAACTGCAATACTACCTTCGCCAATTCTGTGGTCGTCCCAGCCCACTCTACCTGGCCGAACGATTGACGCGTGAACTGGGTGGCGCCCGCGTTTATTTGAAGCGCGAGGATCTGATTCACACCGGGGCGCACAAAATCAACAACGCCATCGGCCAGGTGCTCTTGGCGCGGCGGATGGGCAAGGCCCGTGTTATTGCGGAAACTGGCGCGGGCCAGCACGGCGTTGCCACGGCCACGGTCGCGGCGATGTTCGGCCTGAAATGTGTGGTTTACATGGGCGAGGTTGATTGCCAGCGGCAGTCGCTGAATGTCTATCGCATGCGCATGCTTGGCTCGGAAGTCGTATCGGTCTCGGCTGGGCAAAAAACACTCAAGGAAGCGATCAACGAAGCGATGCGCGACTGGGTCACGAATATCCGCGACACCCATTACATCCTCGGCACCGCCTATGGCGCACATCCTTATCCCCTGATGGTTCGCAATTTTCAACGGGTCATTGGCGACGAAGCCCGGCGCCAGATACTCGAGTCCGAAAAACGGCTTCCTGATTTGCTGGTTGCTTGTGTCGGCGGCGGCTCCAATGCCATCGGTCTGTTTTACCCGTTCCTTGAAGATGATTCGGTGAAGATGCTGGGGGTCGAAGCCGGTGGCGAAGGAATCATCCCCGAACGTCATGCAGCGCGATTCCAAGGCGGCTCGCTGGGGGTGCTGCAAGGAACCCGCTCTTACATTTTACAGGACGAAAACGGCCAGATTCAACTTACCCATAGTGTTTCCGCCGGACTCGACTACGCTGCCGTCGGGCCTGAACATGCCTGGTTGCGTGATGCCGGTCGGGTGGAATACTCCTATGCCACCGATGACCAGGCGCTAAAGGCGTTCTCCACGCTGGCCCGGTTGGAAGGTATCATTCCGGCGCTCGAATCCTCACACGCCATTGCGGCTGTCATGGAACGTGCTCCAAAGATGGGCAAAGATCAGGTGATCATCGCCAACTTGTCCGGGCGCGGAGATAAGGATGTGGCGCAGGCGGCAGCAAAACTGGGGATGTAACTGTAAACGGGTAAGGGAGTTGGAACTTTAAAAAGTACCAGTGAATTGGCGCAAGATGGTCAAAATGCGGGTGCTTTTGAATCTTCCAACTGCCTTAGTCGAATGTTAACGCTTGGAATGTGAGTTTTGGTAAAATTTCAGATTTGAGATTTGAAATTTAAAATCCAAAAACTGCAAATGAACCGCAGAATACGCGGAACACGCGGAAAAAGAACCCATTGCGAAGAATTTCTTTCTAAT
>CAIUEN010000228.1 GCA_903898185.1 uncultured Verrucomicrobiales bacterium | reverse complement strand
GTTTGAACCTAAATTCGGCAGTTGCCCACGAGAAAAACTGACTTTTTCATTGCGTAGCAAGCCTTTACAACAAAACAGGCATTCATCCTGCGGGTGAACCGAAACACTATTCAAATCTGACGTCATCCCCCTATGAAAATAGGGGGGGGATCACTTTTCAACTGCCGAATTTAGGTTGAATCGTTCCTACTTCTACCGGGGGGGCTGTTGGGGAAGAATTACAGGGGCAGGGCCGTTTTCCTTTGGATGACGCGTTGGGTTTGATCAACGGCTACTCTCCCGGCATGGCCAAACTCATGTGCCGGGCTGGGGCCATGTCTTCGGGCTATGAAGCGGCCAGCGCCGACTTGAAAGCCGCTCCTGTTCATGAAATCGGCGGTCAGCTTCACTGGTATCGCTCCACCCCATGCGTTTGTTGTGGTTGGCGTAATTGCTCCAAGTGTTTGAATCACTCATATTAATCTTTGATGTTTTGATTTAACCCAGAATTACACCGATAAGAGCCTTGCAGAGGCGCGCCATCGCATAGCGATGGCCTGTTGGACACTATAATGGACAGAGCTTCATTGGTATTGTGCATAGGATATCAGCATTCCAAGCAGAAAGGATTTCTCGACCCGGTTGGCACCGTTCCTGGGCTCAGTTCGACGGACTTCCAAATGCTCGAATCAATAGGCTATTATTTGATAATTTGAATGAATCGATTAGGACAACGTAAGCAGTGAAATGCATGCCCCATTGGCCGTTGTTGGTCATAGATGTCATACCGTGACGGCTACGACATTTATGATGCACCTCGGAGGGATTTGCTTTGGGCTATAGCCTAATCGGCTGATAGGATTTGTTCGATTTCTTGGTTGGTCGCACACTTCGCCGTTCCAGAAATAATAGTGCTGGTAATAACGCCACGTGACTTCAGTATTCCGACAATATCTGACCATTTCTGAGGGTCGATCTCAACAAGACATCCAAGAATCAAATAAGAAGAGCCAAAAAACTCCGCACACGTCGGCACGAGTTCAAAAATCGCTTGTTTTACCACATCCTTTTCTTCCTGTGTGGTCGCCATCCTGAATCGCGTGGCAAGGGCGGCCGCAACACGGTGCAAAACCCGACCTTTTTCACGGCTGGCCATAAGGTTCTTCGCTCTCTTCAGTACTTCATCAACCTTGCCACTTACAGCAGCAAACTCGGCCAAATCGCGGATTGTGTTGGCGCTGTCAGACGGGTTGCCTATCTGTTTAGCAAAAAACCAGACCCCCGTGTCAACAGTCCAATCCTCTTGGGCTGCGGCGGCTAGTGCCATTCCTCGCAACGCCTCGTCGTTATTCTGCAAGTCTCGATCGGAGGCATAAGCTAAGGCCCAGTCGCTCCAGTCGAGGTAGATGGCAAGCTCCCGGCAAATAGCCATCCGCAATCCGGTTACCGTGCCGTCATCGCTGGTAAGCCGAATTGTAAGTTCGAGAGCTGCAACCAAACTCCCGTTGCACAGATGGTCGAAGACGGCGGTAACATTTTTGCGCTGATTTGAAGTAAATGAGGTCGTGTCCATCCATTCCATCCAAGGTAAAATGCCGATGATTTCACGACAAATTGCCATTCGCTTGCTTGTTTCATAATTTGAGATTTGCGCGACCAGCCTTAGAGGCTCTGCATAACTTCCTCGTAATAGCATCGCATAAATATTTCGAACGACCGTGCGCTCCTTGGGCTTAAGCCCCCCCCCTTCCCATGTCCACTCAGACCATGGTAGAGGATAGTTTTCTGGCAGTCGATGCAACGCCTTTCGATGGAAATGGCACTGTTGGATCGCCACTTTTCCTAGACCCAGGACCAGTTTCGCCAGACAACCCATTCGCAGTAGACGAGGCTTAATGCCTTTTTTACGCCACAAGAAGCCACGTGGAAAACTTTCTGGCGGGATCACCATCGGCAATTCGGATTGGATATCGGCAAACACTTCGTTTGCACTCCGGTGGTTACCACAATAAGCAAACGCTTCGGCAATCTCGCAAAGCAGTTCACACCGATTTAGGAGAGACCTTTCACCTCGAGCTGCTTTCAAAGCCCTCGAAAGAGCTTCTGCTTTGGCCGCTTGATTGAATTCGAGTAAATGAAGTCGACGCGCATATTGACACAACACGTTAACTCTTCTGTTTCGGTCTTGGAAGTAGGCCCCACCGCATTCCTGCAACTTCCATACTTCGTTGAACCAGTAGTTTGAGGCAGATGGACCCTCTCGCAAATAAGATATCTCGGCCAAATGAAGCAGTATAAAAGTTTTCTCTTGAACGTTCGCTTTTGCCCACTTACACCGTTCCACAACCAAGTCAACGGCCTGAGCAAATAGATCATCACCCTTCTTGCCAGCCGCACAACTTAACGATGTCAGAAGCTCAACTCGTTGGATCGAATCCGGTCCTTTAAGAGTGTCTGTCCCGTGTTTGATTGAAAGAACCGCATGGCGTGCGGCGGCAACCTGGTCGCCACGTGATAACAGACGGCGGGCGAAAAGAGAATGCGCCGCAGAAACGTCGTCGCATTTCAAGATACGGTTTTTCGCTGCATTGTCTAGTGCTCGTTCAGCGAGGTTGTTCCCTGATTCGACCTTTTGCTGAACCCAACGTGCCAAACCCTTGGCACGGTCCCTTGCGCTCATGCAACGACCAACAACTTGGAGAATCTCAGCGTCCGAAAACCCTGCAGACGACAACATTGCCTCAATTGCAACAACTAGTGATCCATCCCACTCAACGGGTTCTAAATAGCGTAATTCGGCTCCACGAGAGTCCTTCCCAATGTTCAGAAGCTTGAAAATACGCGCTTGTTCCTCCAGACTTTTTTGAAGGAGAAGTCGGCGCAAACGGCATTCCCATAGCTCGCCGACTCGAGTCCGCAACGCGCCTAAGCTCACCAACCTGAATGTCAGATCAGCAAACCAAAGCCAGATTTGAAATATCTCAAGATTATGGGCGTTCGTTTTTTTTCGCAGCGCTGACCAGACAGAGTAAGCCTCCCTCCGGCACCTTCGAGCGTTGGCATATAGTTTAATTCGGCCATTTTCTGTCTTCCCCTTACTTGCACCCGCAGCAAACGAGATTGCCAACGCAACTTTTACATTGAACAGTCCGGTGTCCATGCCCTTATCTTTAACCGCTCTTTCTGCCTTGTGCTCCAGGTTCTGAACATCCTCTTGCCCAGCCAGAAGAAGGTGTCGGATTTGAATTGCGTAAAGGCGCCCGAGAATGGACTGAATACGCTTTTTATCACTATCAGGAAGCAATTCTGTTCGGGCCAATTCCGGAAATGCGTCTTCTAGCAAAAGCCTATTGAGTCGGGGTTGACGTCCGCTTTTGGGTTCGCGTCTGAGCAGGGACATCAGATTCGGACTTAATTGCACTTGTGAAAACCGTTCTTCGTCCCAAATTGAATCTTCATGGATGATCCAATTCAAATGTTCCACTAATATTTTTTGAAGCTGCGGTTCTACATTTTGAGAGTCTCGACATTCAAAGAGCGCTCGGTGTGCATAGTCTTGCATTCGACTTACGATAAAGACAGCTACAAGATTTTTCGGATCGGTCAACCTGGTAATAAGAGAGGGCGCGTCCTTCACGTCACGAACTGAAAACGACCACGATACACACTCCTCAAACCTTGTTTGTATAAGTCCTGTCCATCTACGCAGTTGACCAGTAAGGGCTAGCGAGTTTTCAGCTAACTCCGCCACGGGAAGTAGCAAATTTGCCTGTTCCTTTATCGTTGGCGCCCGCAAAGCCTCATCTCCCGCTTCCTCCCACCGACCCGAAAACGCTAAGTTAAACGTAATATGCTTCCGCAGTTGAGTTGCATCATCAGGAGTGCTGGAATCTAGCCACTTTATAGCTGCTTGGTATCCGAACGCGCCCTTTGTGGAAAGCCTGCCAACCATTTCGGCCACCGCCTCCGTATTCAAAATGTGACGCTGGGATACCGCTTTAAGGAGCGGATTGTTAGGGCTTACTGTCTCTGTCAAAATGGCTCCAGCTAGCAACCCCCAAGCTGTCGGCAACCGGACATCACGCGTGTTACTCAGAATATTCAGGTGGGTGTTGCGTTCCGCCGAACGACTTTCTCGATTCAGTTGCCATGCTGCGGTCAGATGCCACATAAAGTCTGCTGCGGGATCCCATTGCACCGGCAATCCAGTCATTCGCTCAGCGACCTCTAACGGGGACATATTGGCCGTTTCCTTCTGCGCGAATGGTTTAGCCAGCCTGTAAACCAAAGTGGCTTGCGTAAGCGAAAGCTCATCTAGAGCGGCAATATCGGGCTGGTTCTTTTTAGACTCCTGCACCAAAGCGCGGCGAACGGTAGCCAATAACATCGCAGGCTCATCGGGAAATGCTTCCGCCTGCATTTTTTGAAAATGATCAGCATCAGCGCCGATCACCAAGCCGTCTAATTCTCGCCATAATCCTTGATCGATTAAATGGTCGGCCAGATGACGTAGCGCATAAGGGCTGCCGTCACGCCACTGAATCTTGCACTGATCGATTAGTTGTTCGAGGTAACTTGAAGTGCCGACCTGACCGGCGATTGCCTCACGAATTAAGTAATGGTTCAGCGAAAATCGAGCCCCCCATGCATCGGATGCAGAAACAGGTTGAACATCCACCCAGCGCCGTCCTTCTTCATGCAAATTGATGAGACTCATCCCAGGCTCCATATCAAGCAAGGTGACCAACTCGCGGTCTGTAAGTGGTCCCTTAGCGGCAAAGAGGTATCTAACAATTTTAAAGGCTCTTCTGCATCCGTTGTCATCCATTGCGGCATTATTGAGACGCTGCCATTGCTCTTTGAGGTATTCCACAAATCCCTTTGGTGTTTTCTCTAGGAGCGCATCCAAATCTTCTCCGGTTTCAATAGCCTTCCTCAGGTCTTCCAGCAAATGGTGTATGAATAAAGCCATACCCCCGGTCCGCTCATGTACCTTGGCTGACAAAGTCTGAACCATTGGTAAACTCGGAGACCATCCATCCACCAAGGTGGCCAGCCATGAGCAGAGGTTTGGAACGTCCAGAGGGGCGACTTTAAGCGCTTCGGAAGAGGCTTTTCCTGACCGCTTCATCCAAGCCTCAATGGCCGGATGCAATACACCGTCTATTCCTGAGCGGCACGACACAACTAACCAAAGGTTTTCAGGAAAATCATCCGGAAATGGTGGCGGGAACTGTTCAGCCTCATCCAAACCATCAATTACCAGGATCAATGGCCGTCTATCCGCTTTTTGCCTCCATAGATCCCAAGCGCCCAAGACATCCTGATCCGTCATCTCGCTATCGGTGGGGCATTCTTCAACTTCTAGGAGAAGATGTTCGACGAGACGACGGTAAAAGAGGGCACAACTTTGAAGTCGATTGTCACTCTGGTCAAAATAGTGGTAGAATATACTATGTCCTCGCCTCGCCTGCAACGAGCGTCGCCACGTTATAAGCAGGGCGCTCTTGCCATGCCCCACCGGGCCTGTGACTGGCAGTATTCCTCCTCTTTTAGAAAGGAAGGCATTCAGAAGCCCAAGTTCTAGCGTCCTTCCCAACAATTTACCGTTGTGCCGCTTTTCGAGGGCTTTGAAATCGCAAAACCCAGGGGTAAAGCTTTTGTATCCGAGTTTCCTTAAAGCATTGCGCCTCAATGCCTCCACTTTATCAAAATTACTGACGAGCTCAGTCCTCACGTAATGATCTTGAAGTCGCCCTAGACGACGCCAGCACACCCAAAGCTCCGCCTCAGATGAGTTCCGATTGCTGATTGTCTGACTGTCCTCGTTCGCAAAACGTTGTAAGTGGCGTTGGGCGTCGGGCAAATTGAGTTTCTTTATGGCCAGAGCAATTCGCATTGCCATATGATTCCAAGATGTGCCAGAGGTAATGGAATAAACCTGCATATCATCGGTTCCAGGGTTGAACTTCGTAGCTACATCCACGGATGTATATAACCTAACCCCTAAACGACGTGCTAATTGCCCTTTGGCCCCACCATGCGTGTCTGTGCTGGCCTGTCCACCGGTACCGTCAACCGCATAAATTTTCTCTCCGGTCAATTTCCCTGTGGCTAGTAGTTCAAGTGGTGAGAAAAGTGGAAATTCGCGTGCCTGACGGCGTGCCCAAGCTAGGGCAATCGACAATCCGATGCTTAGGCCCCCAGGTGGCGTTTCCTCCGGGAAAACTGCACCTACTTGCAGCCCGACTTCATCGGCTGACGGGTCGATTTCCACCAAGGTCTCCAACACTTGGTGCCAATCGCCGCTAGCCAAACACGTGCCACGTGCATCCAGACAAGTTCCAGCCCTGTTGGCTAGGAATCGGAACGGCACGACCACGCCATCGTCGTCGCTGAAGGCATTTGGAACCAGAGCCATCAATCCGTCAGCTTCCAGGAATTCCTGCACACGAGCCACTAACAAACCCCAAATGCGCGAGTCTCGATCATCAAGTCCTTCGGCTTTAGGCAACTCGCGACCATCGTCATTTTTCCGAAGTGGTTTGAGTAAGTCTTTAAAAGCAAGACAGAATTGCTCGCTGAATCCTGCGTGCTTATTATTGCTCGCCAATTCGATCGCTCGTTCGATTGCGTTTGAACATGTGCCCGAATACAGCCAACGGCGCAACCAAAGCTCTGCAGCCAAGGCATTGTCAGCGCCTTCTGTTCTTATCTCATTCGGACGAAAACAATCCCGCAACAGTGAATCCCAAAAACTGGTGACAACCTGAGGTTCATCGTCGATCAAATCCAGAGGATTTATGGGACCCTCGATATTCATGATGCGTTTTCTTCTTTCGCGTCGAGCGGGTTGCCTTGAGAATCTCGCAAGGCGATCTGTCCCACAACTGCGGACGCCGGAAACTCAGCGCATCCATTGGTAAATTTTCCAACAACATACCCGCCGACTATCACGGTCCCACCATCAAGCACGCGAGAAACTTCTCCGTCACGTAGGGAAACAACTCTTGCGAAAGCTTGCTCTCCGCGCGCGTCCTTTTTGCGGAATGTGATTCGTACACCCAACGATTGAATCCGAAGTTTCCACGCGATGCCAGCACCACTGCGGCCCATCATTGCCTGGAGTTTGCCAAATGGACTTGGTGGCAGCAGGAAGTCAGATAGGCCCGACGCCAATACAGAGGCAGCCTCCTGAATAAACTTGCCAGCGGTCTTCAGTCCAACTTTTGGAAGCGAAACAGCCTTGTCTCTCGACTCATTGACTAGGTCGTGAGCGTGGATTGGCGAGGATGTTGATACGGGGACGGCGGCCGCTTGTTGACTGGAACTCGTTTCTTGGTAGCAGTCCATCGCGTCCTCGACAATTCGAAACGCTCGCTGCTTGAAGGCTTCAATTCTTGGCGCTTCGTCGGCCAGGACTTGAACAGTCCGCTGCGCTTGAATTGCGGTTTGAATGTCGGGATCTGATTCGAGATTGGCAATCAGTCGCCCCAAAGATCTCTCTTTCTGTTCGTTCATGTTAATCACTTGGTAAAATGTTGTGTTTGAGTGTTGTCGTTCGTTTTTGAATGGCATTCGCATCGCCGATCGTGCGTTCAAGCCAGTCACCGAGAAATTCAAGCAACTGTATTCCTATCTGGGTTACCTGTTGGTTGTCCAAGGAATATTTCATAGCGAATTGTTGCTTCCAATCTCCGGGAAGATCATTACGCCCTGCCTCATTTGCGAATGCCTGCCAAGGCTTGCCGTCGTGCGGTAGAGTTTTAAGAAAATGTTCCCATAACCACTTCTCAAAGATGCGGCGTAAACGCCGCATCGCATTTACGATTTCGCTTTCCGAAACCTTCAACTTCGCTGCAAGTTCCCGATTTGCCCAGCCAGGCTTCTGCTGTCGATTCCCAGCTTTTGGCGGTTCTCGCTCTGGGTATGAGAAAGCGATTTCATCCACCACCTTCCTCAGTATCTCATTTTGTGGTGTGCGATCGACCGGAAGTAACTCTCGTAGATGGCTAAGTTTCAAAACAATGTCCACATTGCGAATCGGCAAATCGCCCCAATCCTGTAGCGCACAAAGGCCCGTTGATGCGAGAGCAGATGACGGCGATTGGAGTTGTTTCGCCTCATTCCAATACTCCAATTCTGCAAGGGGATCGTGTTGGGACAAGATGCTACCGTCTGGCTCCTCGTTTTGACCTTCATGGCCCTCCGAAAGACTTACGAATCTCTTTGTTTTCCTGAGTTCTTCCCAGACAAGACTCGAAATGACGCGGCAACATTCGTGGTAGAGCGTTCGGACTTCCGGATTCCAACTTCTTTCACCGTGCCATATTCCTTCAATCGCCTCTGCAGCGATGGCATCGGGTTGGGGTTCGCGCCCATTGGGCCAATACCACCGTGAAATGCAAATTTGGGCCACATGAAACAATTTTTCGAACAGGTCGTCTAGAAAAGCTCGGTCCTCCGCGAGTTTGCCGAGTGCTTCGGCTGCCACCATCGTTAGCTTGGATGTGCGTCGCTGGGCTGTATTCATGGTTTTTATAATAGTTGCGTGGCGGTCGAGATCAAGGAGTTTATTCTTTGCTGCTGAACCTGCTGAACTGGTTGCCGCAAGAAGTGTTTCGTGATTAAATGGGGCGAGTCGAATCATTGCTCACCAAGGAACCGTCTTCCATGGTTTCGAAAGCGCACGCGTTTAACGAACAGTCACGTGCCCACTCTCTGACGTCATCCTTCGTAGGACCCGCAAGAGCTGAACATATGCCAGGTTGCTGGGGGCAAGGATCCGAACCGTTTCGGGCAGCTCTTGCACCTTGATTATAACTGAACTCTTCCATGATATTTCCTTGTTTCTTGTTGGGTTGTCTTTTCGCGGTTTCACGATGTTGCCGTCCAGGAGCACCGTCGGATTCGTTTTAAATCCAACGCGGTTCAATTTCTTCTACTGTCGACCTGGTCATTTTTGACCGGTAGATTTAAAGAAAAAGGCTGGCAACTTTTTCAAGCCGCCAGCCTTGTTCCGATCAACCGTGCCGCCGGTTGTTCCATGCAGAAAGAAAGGCCGAACGTCCTGGTCCGGCCAATGGCTGCGCGTGTGAGGAGTTAAACTCCTTCACCAGTCCGCTGGGGACTTGTGTAGTCTCAGCGACTGGCGCGTTTGGCCTTGTCGGAGGCGTTGTTAATGGCACCGGCTTCTGTGATGCCGTATCCCGTTCTCGACACCCCGCTGTCCGTCGTCACCGTTGCCTTGTGTTCGTTAATGAAGCCGTCATAAGGCTTGACACTTACGTCGACGACCTTCGGTTCCTGTTTTTCTTTGTTGTTTGACATACTTATTCTCCTGTTGGCGTGGTTGTTCAAAGCGGCTCGTGTCTCGCCAACACGACTCGCGCCGCCAAAAACGACTCTCACGCCAACCGCTTTGCGTAGCCGTCCAGCTTTCCATCTTTGGCGGCACCGACCAGCACTGAGAACTGGGATCGGGACATTTTAACCAAGCCGCCGAAGTCGTCTTTCACCTCGATCTGCTCCGCCTCGGAAGCGCTGGCGTTTTCAAAAACCTCCGGGCATGCTGGGCAGCATCCAGGACCGCATAATAGAATGATTGACACTGGGTTCTTCATATTTATGTTTTCTTACTTATTGACCGGAATCCGCCGGCCCGGTTCCCAGCAACCTGCTGGAAGATTTGTTTGCGCCGACTACGGTGGCACTGAGGCGCTGAGTGCGCTGAGTCATGGTGTGATAGACATTCAACGCGGTAGCCGCTTTCGTGGCTGCTAGCGCTGTCATGCCCGGTGCCGTAGTGCGGTTCTCCCTCGACGGAGATCTTTTGAGAACTCCGAATCGCGTTAATCGCGTTCAGTTATTCTACTGTCGGGGGTGGTCATTTTGACCGGTCGATTTGGAAAAAAAGGCTGGCGACTTTTTCAAGCCGCCAGCCTTGTTCTGGGCAAGTATGTGCCATCGGACAAAGTTAAACCGCTTCGCCAGTGCTGCCGTCGCCCGATCCAGAGGAATCGGAATCGCCGTCGTAGCTGGGGCATCCCTCTTCGTCACTCTCGTCGTCGCGGCAGATGATGTTTTTCTCAAACTTGATCATATGGTTTTGTGTTCAGGTTTTGTTTTGATTGTAGC
>CAIUEN010000227.1 GCA_903898185.1 uncultured Verrucomicrobiales bacterium | reverse complement strand
TCGCAAACTACGGCCCAAAGCGAAAAACTCATCGTCCATCTGACTTGTTTTTCAAACCTTCAGAAACCCCAATGCGATAGTCAATCATCTAATAATCACCGAATCTCATCCAAATTTACCCACAAATTCTGCTAAAGAGCCACGTAAACAAACGTTTCCGATCCGCTCGACCAGTCAAAGACACTCACGAGCTGCAATCCATATTCCAAGTTCTTGGTTCCAATCTGAACCCGACGCTCACCCAACTGGCAAAGACACGTCGTGCGGTATTCGTGGAAGGGAAAGATTATCAAATGCTCTCTCGATTCGCTCGTCAACTTGGCCTTGCTAGCGTCGCTAACCGCTCCGATTTTGCGGTTATTCCAGTTGAAGGATTCAATCCCCAAAAGGTCAAAGATTTCGCCCTCGGTATGGAGATGACATTGGGGGCAAAACTTTTGAAAGTTGCGATTTTTGACCGCGACTACCGCTCTGACGGGGAAGTTGCTGTAATAACAAAGGACTTAGAGCAATTCTGCTGGTTCGCCGTTGTTCATGATCGCAAGGAATTGGAGAACTTTTTGCTGAATTTCCAAGCAATCAACAGGGCAATTTCCAAACGCTTAGCCGAACGGAATCCCCAACAAAATTCCGTTCAGCCCGTCATAGACTCAAAGTCCTTGTTGATGCAGTTATCCAACGGCATGAAGAATCAGGTTCAGGCGCGTTTGGTCTCATCTCGCCAAAAATTTGAACGCTCTGCGCATTCGTCATTGGACCAAGTGACAGTATCGGAAGACGCAATGAACGAATTCGACGCAAAGTGGGATAACTTCGAGCATCGCATGCGTTTGGTTCCTGGCAAGGAGCTTTTCGCTAACCTCAACGACCATGTGCAAAAGGCGTGCAAAATATCGTTATCGCCTTTCATTGTAATCGATTCCTTCTCCCGAAGCGAGCTGTCTGATTTTCTAGCTAACATTCCAAACTCAAATGGAAGGACTGCCGTGGATTGACGGATATTGCAATGAACGAATTGCGCAAGGAAGACAACGAAGCGTTTCGTAACTGGGTGACCCCGTACAATCTTGCGCGTCTTCAAGCACGGGATTTTTTCCGTATGCGCAACGTTGGCAAGTCGAAGCTGGCCCAACTGGCCGAAGACCTCCGAACCCTTGGGATCCGCACGTTTCTCAATCCAAGAAGGCAGCAACCATTATGAGAGCCAAAAGCAAAGGATACCTGACTGTCATCCATTAAAAGTTCGTGTCATCCATTAAAAGTTCGTGTCAACACAGAAAATGATTCCACTGCCAAAAAGTATATTTCTTGACAAGTCACACGCTTGCTCTTGCCAGAAGGCCGTTGCATTGCGCCGACAACTTCTTGGTTTCGGTTCCAACGTCCGCCGCCCTCTCCGCTTTGTCCCGCCCTGCGTTACGTTTTGTCCTGTCATCCATCTGATTTTAGACCGGACCAAGTCACCGATTCAGATACAAAGTAAATAACAAAATCCCCTGTAAAATCACTATTCGCCATTACTCTCCACTATTCTTCACTCCTTTTTATTACAATCACTGACAGTGGCGACGGCTACGGAGTGACGGCAACGAGTCCAATCTGACCGACCAAAGTGAATTGGCGGGTGTCAAAGGTGCAAAATTCTGTCGTGCCAATCAGCTTGGCGGCGGCGACGTGCAACACGTCCAGCGTGCGGCAACCGATGGTTGGCGTGTGGTTCGTTGCGTAGGTTTGGGCATCCACCAAAACGTGATGCCATAAACCGCCCCGCACAATCAACAGGCCGGCGGCGCAATCGTTTTCCACTTCCTGCCAAGCGGCTTGAATCTCCTGCTGGGTGAGCCGTTGTTGAAACAAGGCCAGACTGAGCGCGTTGCGCAATTCCAATCGGTGAAACGCGGTGAGAGGCAAGGGCGCGGGATTGGCTTGCCGCCACGCATCCGCTCTGGCTGAGTTGGCGTCGGTGGCGTAGAGCGAAAACAGAAAACTGGTATCGGCGTAGGTCTTCACCAGGATTCTTGGGTGCGGGACGCCAGAACCATGTTGGGCAAAACCTTGTCGCCAAAGATGCGGCGACGCCGGGCGGAATAATCCGGCAACGGCGGGAACGTTTGGACGGTCTCGTCAGAATTCCTGGCGGTGGTGTGGATGGCCGTGTGTTCCTGCAAATCGTCCAGCAGCCAGCGGGCAATTTCCCACCGGTCTTCCGGGGGCAATTGCTGCAACGCCTTCTCAACATCCAGAACACTGTTCATGGCATTACCATATCAGAACCGCCCGTTTTTGCGAGCAGATTTTTGGCAATGCAGCAAAGCAAGGGCAGCATTTAAGGGATGAATTGGCGTAAGTGTCAGGTGTCACTATTGATATTAGAGGCACATTTGGCATGGTTATTGGCATGCCGCGAGACCGTTACGAATCGAATTCCGGGTGCGATTTACTAGGTTATGAGCCGTGGGAACCAGCGGCAGAACATTTTTCGCGATAACGCCGACCGCCTGAGGTTTGTTTCCACGCTGGGCGAAGCTTGCCAGAAAACAGGCTGGCAGGCGCATGCTTATTGCCTGATGCGCAATCACTTCCATTGGGTCATCGAAATACCTTCGGTCAACCTGGTGACCGGAATGAGCCAGATGGAGGCCGTGCGCTCGCTCATCCCCCGCTTTGAAGCCAAAATCCAACGCGTCATCGACCGTGTTTGGGGCACTCAAGAACTTCTCGCCACGGAGTAAGATTTGTGGAATATTAAACTCCAAGCAATGATCACGCGATTCGACATTCACAATTTCAAGTCTTTGCTCGAGTTCAAGCTGCCGCCCGGCACTAACGAGTTGGGGCCGTTCACCTGCCTGATTGGTCTGAATGGAGCCGGCAAGTCCACGTTATTACAGGCATTTGACTTCATTGCACAGGTGGCAACCGGAGGTATTACCGATTGGCTGGAACGACGGGAATGGAAGCCAAGCGAGTTGGGGAATAATTTGGGGCTTAGAAAACCGTTCATCATGTTCGTTGTGGAAATTCGAACCTCTGCTGGAGAGAAAGTGGTCTGGCGTGCGCGTTTTAACATCAGCCAGCGCAAATGCACAATGGAAACAATCGTGTCGGGTAATTCGACCTTGCTGAGGGTTGAGAGTGGCAGATTGAGTTTTACCAAAACTGACAATAACGAGCAAAGGTTTGAAAAAGTTCCCTTTGAGTACGAGGGATCTGTGCTTTCAGCCCTCAAACTTGATGATGCGCATCCTGGGATTCTGGAAATCAAAACTGCGTTGGCAAGTCTGCATTCCCTTGAGCTGCTCGCCCCGCAATTAATGCGGCGAAAAGCACGGGCTGCACTGGATATTGGCAGCGGGGGTGAAAAGCTGGCGCCGTTTCTGGATCAATTGCCAGCCGAAGCAAAAATTAAACTGCTCAGCATGCTTCAGGATTTTTATCCCCAGCTCAAGGTTTGGAATATTAAGGGTTATCGAGCTGGATGGAAGAGTCTGCGTATTGAGGAATCTTTCGCCAAGGGCAACGCGGTCGAGGCGGGGCACATCAATGACGGCTTTCTGCGTATTATTGCCATCCTCTCGCAGGCATTCACAAAGCATCAAGTCCTGCTCTTGGACGAAATTGAAAATGGGATCAATCCCGCGCTTGTGGAAAAGCTGATGGATTTCCTTGTTGCCTTGGGCAGGGAGGGCAAACAAGTCATCGTCACGACGCACAGCCCAGTCATTCTGAATTATCTCGACGATGCTGTTGCCAAAGAAGGTGTTATTTTGCTTTACAAGACACCACTTGGGGAAACAAAATCATGCCGCTATTTCGATCAGCCGGAAACCGAGAATAAGCTCCGTGCCCTCGGTCCCGGCGAAGTATTTATGGATACTGACCTGACCAAGATGGTGGAGCGGTTGGGAAACGAGCCGGTGAACGGTGGTGGGGAGCCTGATGGAGGCGGAAAATGATTTTTGTGGTCTCGGGAGAAGGACCAAGCGACATCGGTGCCTGCTGCAATGGTCAGAGGCAGTGCGCGGGTGCGGATTTCCGTGCGGGCCCAATGTCCATAATCATTGATATGTTGGTCGAGCCAATCGTTAACTATTCTCTGATTGATGCCCAAGCAATGGAGTTTGTTTCTGAACAATCCCTTTCCCAAATCGCCAAAGATTTTCCCATGGCGCTGTCTGCGGGCAAAAAGCGCGATTACGAAACAGCCTACTTTTTCAAAGGGGCAAGAGCCTTGGCTCGCATAGCCAGGGAGCGGGGAGAGAAGGCGCAGTGCGGCACGGCAGCGGTTCTTTTTCGTGATGCGGATGGAACTCGGGCGACTGAAAGGGGGCTTTACCAGAAGAAATGGGACTCGATTTCTGGTGGATTCATAGCCGAGGATTTTGAAAACGGTGTGCCCATGGTCCCGAAACCAAAGAGCGAGGCATGGCTGATTTGCGCGTTGAAGGCGCAACCCTATCAAAATTGTGCCTCTCTGGAGGATTCACTTTCCGGGAATGATAACAGTCCGAACCCTGCCCAGGAACAACTTGAAGCGCTGCTTGCTTTGATGAGCAAGAATACTGAGGATATGTCTGCCTTGGTCGCAGACAATACGATTAGTGCGACGCGGATCGATATGCCAAGTTTTCAGCAGTTTCGCCAGCGCTTGGAAGAGGTAACGCGCAATCTGATTGGCCAAACGCAGCCATAAATTAGCACCCTTTCGAACCATGATAAGAACGGCCCATTGCAATCTCCTAAATTCGCAAATGGAGGCGTTGGTCAACGCTGTGAATACTGTTGCGGCCTTGCTTGGGATGAGGTTCGCCCGAGAATTGAGTGCTCTTTTGCTGAAATGCCAAACGTTCTGGTTTTGCTGTTTGCACCAATTCAACAGTCTGCGATGAAATAACCTATGCCCTCCGAAGCCCAAGCCCGCATCACGATAAACAAGCTGCTCGAAGATGCGGCCTGGCGTTTCTTACCCGACGCGCAGGGGCGCCGCGAAAACATCGTCTGTGAGCATCGCGTCACAAAACGCGTCTTTTCCCCCAGTCAAGACTTGGGCCGGGATTTCGAGCACGCACCCAATGGTTTCGTCGATTACGTTCTACTGAAAGCTTTATCTCCGTACCGAGAACGCAATGCGCATTCTGTTCCTTGTAGATCGGCTGGAGCTGGAAAACCAGGCATGGAAAAACTTTAACGCTTACCTTGCGAACGACGGCATCAGCACGGTTATTTACAAACAGAAGCGGCAGGATTGGATGCAGGCTCAGGTCGTGGTCACAACCATCCAAAGCCTTGCCGCGCGGAATCGCTTCCTGCACGAATTTGCTCCCTGCGATTTCCAACTTATCATCAGCGACGAAGCGCATCGGACCATCAGCGGCAACAACCGAGCCATCTTCGAGTATTTCGTGGGCGCAAAACTCGGCCTCACCGCCACCCCGCGCGATTATCTCAAAGGGCTGAAAGAGGATACCCGGCAGAACGATCCACGGGAATACGAGCGTCGGCTGCTGCTCGATACCTATCTCACCTTTGGCAGCGATGACGGCAAACCGACGTTTCGCTACACCCTGCTCAACGAAGAAGCGACCCGCTGGCCTCAGGCCTATGCCCTGACTTCGAGGTCAAAAATACTCACTACAATTCGTTAAGAACGTACCGTCGTTAAATTTCATAGGGAGATTTTCCATTTTGTCCTTAAAATTAGCTGGCAGGCATTAAGCCAT
>CAIUEN010000226.1 GCA_903898185.1 uncultured Verrucomicrobiales bacterium | reverse complement strand
TTTATTGCCCAAGAAGTCTTGGCCTGGCAGCAACGACGTAACAGTGAAAAGCACAAGATCAAATGGAAATTCACATGTCAAGATGCCGATAGAAAACTTGGCCATCATTATATAACGTAATTAAATAGTTATTGTACTAGCGGCCGACTGAGCGATTTACCATTCGTGCCGTTGATGGTGTAAGGACCCACGATGGTGGTTGCCCCAGAGACGGCGTGATATCCGAGCATCGTGACCGCCCCTGTGGTCAGCTTCAGCACAATGGCCCACCCTGACTGCGAGAGTCCTTGGGTATAAACAGGAAGAGTAGCGCGCAAGAAAGGCATCACTTGCAACGCGCCTGCAAGAATTACAGGCAGAATTTTGGCGCAATTCATGGAAACTATATTTTTTGGCATCATTCTCATAGATAATTTATTTCTTAATTATAACTGAACCTCGAATTGACAAATGCGGCGCGTAAATGTTCAATTGCAACCGCATCCCCCTCCGCCAACACCGCGTCCGCCGAAGGCTGCCTCTCGCGAAAAGAAGATATGTTCGTCCTGAGCAACGCCAAGAGGGTCGCGATCTGCCTGCATGACGCTGTCTGCCAGCGCGCCGCGCTGCCATGGTTTGACGTGCTGGCAGCCGGTGGAAAAAAGAAGAAGAACGCCCATGGCGGCAAAAAGCCTTGCTTTGTTTTTCATACTATTTTTTGAGTAGTGATTCGATTTCGATCTCGTATTGTTTTTCGGTTTTCTTGCCGTTAAAACCACTGTGGACAAATCGGACTTTGCCAGCCCGGTCAACGATAAACGAACCGGGCATGGTAGAGACACCGGCTTTTTCAACCAGTTGTTGGGATGCATCGCGGACCACGGCAAAAGCTGCCGGGGACTTTTTGAGAAACTTTTCCATCGCAGTGCGATTCTCGTCCACATTGATGGCAATGATCTGGAATCCTTGTTCGCCGTATTTCTTTTGGAGCGGGTCCATTGCCGGGAACGACTGGGCGCATGGCGTACACCAAGAGGCCCAGAAATCAACCATCAAGACTTTGTTCGAGCAATCAGGCAGTTTGCCTTCGAGTTTGAACGCCGTCAGGTCGGGAAGCGCATCGCCGACTTTCCATTCGGCGAATGATTGACCTGCTGCTCCCATAAGAAGCAACGATGTTATGAGTAACTTGGCCAAAGGCCTCTTAGGATGTTCTATATGCATGGAAACTTCGAGTTTGATGTTGCTTGGATTCGGTTGTCACGCAGCCCTCAACCCCAGGGCAGACACTCATCAGGTCGATACCTTCCTTGGGGCCAAGAACAAACGCCGCCGTGGACACAATCCCGGCTAAGGTGCAATTGGGGGCAATAACAGAAACGGAAAGCGAGCCATTGTCAACGGGCTGACCGTTGCGCGGATCAACGATGTGACCGTAACGGCGGCCATTAAGGACAAAACGCCTTACGTAATCTCCAGACGTAGTTACAGCGTGATCGTTGACCGCCACACCAGTCCAGCAGCGTCCGGGGTTCCTGGGATCTTCCAGCCCAATATGCCAGGCGCCGCGCTCAGGCGGTTGCCCGTGAACGCGCACATCCTGGCCAAAATCAACCAAGATATCCTGGATTCCACGTTCGAAGGCCATCGTTACAACCCTGTCGATGGCGTACTCTTTGCCAATTCCGCCCAAGTCCAGGCACATGCCCTCTTGTGGCAAGAAGATCGAACCTTTGCGGCGTTGCAC
This sequence comes from uncultured Verrucomicrobiales bacterium, assembly GCA_903898185.1. Classification (GTDB taxonomy): domain Bacteria; phylum Verrucomicrobiota; class Verrucomicrobiia; order Limisphaerales; family Palsa-1400; genus CAIUEN01. The sequence continues at coordinate 1,963 of CAIUEN010000226.1, read as the reverse complement.
CTTGCGCCAACCAACCAGTTGGCGTGCGGCTGCAATGGCATGGTCATCGGGCAATACCGGCGGATCAGCTTTCCAATTCCACAGCCGCATCAGCGGCAGCGCAGTTGGATCAAAGACGCCGCGTGTGAAAAACACCATTTCCTGGCAAAGGTCGAACAGCGCATCCGATTCCGGGTCCACGTCCACCCAATGCCTGCCTGCCGCCGCGTTGATCATCCCAATGAGGCTGTCGGGGAGAAATCGAGAATAACGGGCTTCAAACCACGCAACCCATTGGAGAACTTGATCCCGAAATTGTGCTGCTTCGGTCGAACTGGAGATGCGAAAATGGACGCAGCACGTCGTGCTCATCGCCTGAAAGTTCAGCTTGCAGAACCCGGCTGACTCGGCCCATTTGCCAGACCGATTGACGCGTTCGATTATCGTTTTGTTTGAGTCTGCTAAGCTCAGAACCATACACGCGCTCCGATGGTGAAAATATTCGCCGATGGATAAGCCGACTGCGAGGTCACCTTGTCCAAACCGTTCATCACGTAACGTTTGTACCCAAAATCAAACGAAAGCCAATCCATCGCTTTGACGCTGACTGTCAGTCCACCAGTGATCGTATCCAATTCCGAAAGCCGGTAATCCGCTGAGCAATATCTAGGCTTATGCAAATAGTTAGGAAATACGGGAGCGTAAAAATCTGCCGCGCTCTGGCGGTGATACCGAACCATCGGCGCGATAACCAGACGCGAACCCAGCTTTTGGTACCACGCAAGCCCAACCGTGTGTGCGTTAACTCCGTAGGAGTCATTGAAAAAACGATAGGAGCCTTCAACGCTGGCATTGAGCGGGGTTACGTATTGAGTTAACGAGGCGTAGGTGGTGTAATGATCTCTCCGCGATGGACGGTGTTCAAAGTCGCCAGCAGCATCGTTCACATCAAGAACATTTTGGGGATAGTTCAAGAAGAAAACTTTTTTGTACTGATCGTCTAAGTAACCTCGGGCATTGCCATACGTGAAATTGAGGGTTGCGACGGTTTTCGGACTGATTAATTGGTTGATGCCAATCAGGAAATCATCGCTGTCTTTGCTTCTTTTGGTTTCTCTTGGTGTGTCTTTGTCGATAAAAATCCTGTCCCAAGTGGCAGACCAACCTAAGTTTAACGTGGTGTTTTTCTCGTTGAAATCGACCGCGTAATTAAACGCGAAGCCATGCGAAATGTAATCATTCTCTTGGCTATAAGATAATTGGGGAGTGAACCGATGTCGTCCCATGGAAAACGTCGCCGCCAAGTCGCCAGCGTAGCGTTTCTCAGTCATCTTAGTTACCGGCACCTTTGTGCTGTTTGTATCGCCATTGATAACTCCTCCCCATGAAGATGGGTCCAAGAATATGAGTTGGTTTGGAGGTGGCGAGCCAGTGGGCGAAGCTCCTGAAATGGCGTCAAAAATCATTTCGCCTTTAATGTTAAGCCACCGCTTGGGGGCGACCTCAAACAGCATTGAGTGCGTATCAATACTAATCCGCTGATCGTCTTCGCGATACGCCTCATATCGGTAATCAACATGGTCTTCTCCCGACACGCGATTGAGTTGCATCAACTGCAATCCCAATGCTAAGACCAAAGCCAAAGCTTGTCGCTGACGCCATGCGCAATAATTGGACGGATGTTGCGGCGCAGGAAGAGTTGAATCGCTCATGACAGAACAGGAATCTGAGACTGAGCGCGGAGCCAAGCCTAAAATTTTCAAAATTGGATTCTTCAGTGCCATTGTATCAGTAATTAGCGATCATAATACACAATCGCATAACATGTGCGAATATAATGCATAACATTTACGAAGATTGCAATACTTTTTTTTGGCAACATCCCCAATCGGGTGCGTGACCAAAAAGTAACCTTGTGGGGCAGGTCTCTGACCTGCCAGTTGACGGAGTCTCTGACTCCGTAGATTGGCTCTGGGGAGATGCG
>CAIUEN010000225.1 GCA_903898185.1 uncultured Verrucomicrobiales bacterium | reverse complement strand
GTTCAATAAACACAAACTGCGGAGCGGCAAGAAATCCATGACTTGCGTTTCTTAAACAGACTGGTATGCCAAACCCTATCATCTTCGTGCCTTTGTGTCTTCGTGTGAGCCTTCCCCTGGTCACTTTCCAAGCAGCAATTCTCATTTTGAGCAAAGAAGGGGAAAAACGCTGATCTGCCTGCGCACAAAGTATTCGACTCCCTGCGGAGCCAGAGGCACCGCAACCGGCAGACCGGAGGTCTGCCCCACATAATGAGAATTGCTGCTTTCCAAGGATTTGGTCTTGTAATTGAATTGGTAATAAGGCACATTTAAACGTTCTTACGCCGTAAATAGAATTTCTGACTGTTTTGAGGACTTGTATGTTTATGTTAAGCGAGTTGGAAGCATGGAATAATGCCATGCCAAATGCAGATCACTGGGCGGCGGGTGGTTTGATTGTTAGGAATATCCCGGCTGATCTATGAAAAAATCCAAGAAACCCACAACGAGCCTCCACAAGCTGGACGCGCAAGAGAAGAAGGAAGATGCCATGCCTAAAGAGTCACCATCAGCAGAGCCTCAGAAGACTTTTCCCATCGTTGGCATAGGCGCTTCGGCTGGGGGACTGGCGGCTTTCGAGGCCTTTTTTTCCGGCATGCCTGCCGACACCGATCCAGGCATGGCCTTTGTGCTGGTGCAGCATCTGGACCCCCACCACAAGAGCATCCTCAGTGACCTGATCCGTCGCTACACCCGGATGCAGGTCTTCGAGGTTGAGGACGGAATGGCCGTCAAGATCAACTGCGCCTACATCATCCCGCCCAACTGCAACATGGCTTTTCTCAACGGCACGCTCCAATTGCTGGAACCCACCGAACCGCGTGGTCTGCGCATGCCGATTGATTTCTTCTTCCGCTCACTGGCTCAGGACCAGCGCGAGCGGGCCATTGGCATCGTCCTTTCGGGCACCGGCAGCGACGGCACTTTGGGTGTGCGAGCCATCAAAGGCGAGGGCGGCATGGTCATGGTTCAAAGTCCAGACAAGTGCGAATACGACGGCATGCCGCGCAGCGCGATCGCCACCGGTTTGGTGGACTACGAACTTGCGCCGGATCAAATGCCCGCCCAGCTCATCGCCTATGCTGCTCAAGCCATCAGCAAGATCCCGCAGCCCATGCCCCTCTCAGAACCCAGCAGCGAAAACGAAATGAAGAAAATTTTCGTGTTGCTGCGCACCCATACCAGCCACGACTTCTCTCATTACAAGACCAGCACCATTCATCGTCGCATTCATCGTCGCATGGCCGTCCACCAGATCCCAGCGATGGACAGTTACGTCAAATATCTACAGCAGACCCCAACCGAGGTGCAGGCTCTCTTTCGTGATTTGTTGATCGGCGTGACCAGTTTCTTCCGTGACCCGGATGTCTTCAAAGCTCTTGAAGAACAGGTCATCCCCAAGCTCTTTAATGGGAAGAGCGCGGAAGGTACAATCCGCATCTGGTCAACGGGCTGTTCCACTGGCGAGGAAGCCTATTCCCTGGCCATCCTGCTTGCCGAGCGTCAGGAGGAGATGAAACGGAGTTTCAAATTACAGATCTTCGCCACCGACATTGACGCCCGTGCGATTGCCACGGCTCGTGTCGGCCTCTATCCGGCCAGCATTGCCGCCGATCTTTCGCCAGAACGGTTGGCGCGTTTTTTTACGCCCGAGCCAGACCACAGCGCCTACCGCATTCACAAAAGCATTCGCGACATGCTGGTCTTTTCCGAACACGACGTGGTCAAAGATCCCCCCTTCTCCAAACTCGATTTGATCAGTTGCCGCAACCTTCTGATCTATATGGGGGGCGATTTGCAGAAGAAACTCATTCCCTTGTTGCATTATGCGCTCAATCCGGACGGCATGCTTTTGCTGGGCACATCCGAAACGGTGGGCGAGTTCGACGATCTGTTTGCCGTGCTGGACCGCAAGTTGAAGATGTATCAACGGAGAGACGATTCTTATAGTGTCCGGCGAGCGTCTCTTGGCCAATTCTTCCCGCCAGTGGCTGCCGTGAATCCGGCGCTCCCACAAGCTTCCAGAAAGACAGCATTCCCCGCAAAACTGCCGCTGCGCGAACTCACCGAACAGGCCATTCTGTCGCAGGTTGCCCCTGCCAGCGCCCTGGTCAATGACCAAGGCGACATCCTTTACCTGCACGGACGCACCGGGATGTATTTGGAACCCACTCCGGGCCATGCTGGAACCAATAACATCTTGAAGATGGCCCGCGAAGGATTGCGGATGAAACTGACCACGGCACTGCACAAGGTTGCAGTGAGCAAGGAAATCGAGCGGTGCCTTGGTATTCGCGTTAAAACCAACAGCCACTTTACCGCAGTCAACCTGACACTCATGCCGGTCTCGACAGGCGCTGCCGAGTTGTCAGAGGCAACTCTGTATCGGGTCATTTTGGAGGAAGCGATGGAGAACAGTGAACCGTTATTGGTGAGCGGTGAGAAGCCATCGTCGGGTAGCAAGCAGCTATCAGACGCGAATGATAGCATCGCGGCGCTCAATGAAGAATTGAAGGCCAGAGACGAATATCTTCAGAGCACCAATGAGGAACTGGAAACCACCACCGAAGAGCTCAAATCCTCCAATGAAGAAATGCAGTCGGTCAACGAGGAGTTGGCTACGATCAACGTCGAGTTGCAAACCAAGGTGGCGGATTTGTCACGGGCCAACAACGACATGACCAACCTGATCGCTGGCACCGGCATCGGCACGGTTTTCGTGGATTGTCAACTGCGCATCCTGCGCTTCACCCCGGCTGCCAGCGCAATCATCAACTTGATCCAGAGCGATATTGGGCGGCCTGTGGGCCACATTGTTTCCAACCTGGCGGGTTATGCCAGTCTGGTGGCAGATGCGCAGGCCGTGCTCAACACGCTGATTCCAAAAGAACTGGAAGTGCAGGCCACCGATGGCAAGTGGTACACAATGCGCATCCAGCCTTACCGCACGCTTACTAATGTGATTGAAGGCGCAGTGATCACCTTTGTGGACATCTCTGAGATCAGGCAAACACGGGAGGCGTTGCGCAAGGCCAATGAGCAACTGCGCCTGTCGGCAGTCGTGCGCGACGCTCGCGATGCCATTACAGTGCAAGACTTGGATGGGCGCATCCTGGCTTGGAATCCGGGAGCGGTAAGAATATACGGATGGAGCGAAGCCGAGGCTCTGGCTATGAATGTGCGCGACAGGATACCAGAGGAATTGCGGGAGAAAGCGTTGGAACAGTTGCAACAACTCAGCTTGGGTGAGATTCTGAAGCCATATCAGACCCAACGGATCGCCAAGAATGGTACTGTTGTGGATGTCTCGATAATCTCGACCGCTTTGGTCAATGAAGCTGGCAATATCTATGCGATTGCGACAAACGAACGGGCGAAAAAGGGGGAATGAATATCCAATATCAAACAAGGAATTCCAAATGATGAAGGAAAAACAGCTTGATTTACAGTTCGATTCTCCCTTGGAAATTGGAAATTCCTTGTTGGATATTGGATATTCATTCCCATCCTTCCCATCCTTCCCATCTCCACTCTATGAAAACCAAAGGCACTCCCCTCACTGACACCGCCGAGTTGCGCAAGAAGGCCGAGGCTCTGGCCGAGCAAAACGAGTCGCAAACGTCAGAGCAGTTTGCGTCTCTGACGCCCGAGGCTACGCGGCAGATGCTCCACGAACTGCGCGTTCATCAAATTCAGTTGGAGATGCAGAACGAGGAACTGCGCTTGGCGCAGGCGGAATTGTCCGCCACGCGAGCGCATTATTTCGACCTCTACGATTTGACTCCGGTGGGCTATGTCACCACCAGCGAAAAAGGGCTGTTTTTGGAGGCCAACCTCACCGTCGCCTCTCTTCTGGGTGTCGAACGTAACAAGTTGGTCATACAACCGGTTTCGCAGTTCATTTTCAAAGAGGATCAACACATCTACTACCTGCACCGCAAAGAGCTTTTTGAAACGAAAGCACCACAGGCGTGCGAATTGCGGATGGTGAAGAATGACGGAACGATATTCTGGGCGCGGTTGGAATCGACCTTGGCGCGGCAATCCGACGACACACTCGTATGCCACACCGTAATAAGCGACATCTCCGAGCGCAAGCAGGCCGAAGCAAACCGCCAACAAGCCGCCCGTGATAGCGAATATTTGCGCCAATGCCTGATAGCGATCAACAACTGTCCTGATTTCGATTCCGCCTTGGCCGGCCTTGTTCGACTGGTAGTAGATTCTGGGAAAGCGGATTGCGCGGCACTTTATCTCATTGAGGGGCAAGACGCCGTTCTGCGGCATCAAATAGGTCTCGCGCCAGCGCTTGTTAAGCAGGTGTCTCGTCGTCCATTGAGCACAGGCTATATAAAAGCCTCTCTGGAAAATCCCCACGAAATAATCAACGTCATTGCCCACTTCCCAGAACAACGTCAGTTGTGCGAAGCCTATGGGCTTCGCCACCTCCATTGCATGGCATTGATGGCTGGCGAGCAACCGATCGGTTTTCTCAGCATGGTTTCCCGCCGCGTTGAGCCTCCCTATGCGTCGGACATTGAATTCATCCGCATTCTGGCTCTGGAAACCGGTTCAGTGTTCTTGCGCCTTAGGGTTGAAGAACATCTCATGCGTGCTAACGCCCAACAGCGCATCATCTTGGGTACAACGCCGGTGGGCATTGTTCATCTTATAGATCGAAAGGTTCAGTGGTCCAATCCGGCTTTTAGCCGCATCCTGGGTTACACGGATGAAGAAATTGTCGGCTTGGACAGCGCCTCATTTTATTTGAGCAGGGAGGAATACGAACGGGTGGGCAATGCTGCTTACGAGATGCTTTCCCAAGGAGAAAGCTATTCTGCGGAAGTAGAAATGAAGCGCAAGGATGGCTCACTGTTCTGGGCCAGTTTAGTCGGCAAATCTGTGGACCCGCAGAATCAGTCTGAAGGATCAATTTGGATACTGCATGACATCACCGAAAGCAAGCATGTCATGGAGCAGTTGCTGGAAACAAGCGAGCAGCTCTTGGAAGCTCAACGTATTGCCCGTCTCGGATCTTACAGCTTTGACGTCGCAACCGACAGGTTTACCACTTCTGAAGTCTTGGATGAATTGTTCGGCATACTTAACTCCGGTATTACAAAAAATGTTGCGTGTTGGCTGCAGCTTGTTCACCCACAGGATCGCGCAGAAATTCAGCGTTACTTCAATGACGAAGTCTTGAAAGGCAAGTCCGCTTTTGACCGTCACTATCGCATTGTCCGCCATAACGATCAGCAAGAACGCTGGGTTCACGGCCTCGGCAAAGTCACTTTTGATGATCACGGTCAGCCCATACAGATGATCGGCACCATTCAGGACATTACCGAACGTAAGCAGGCCGAATTGGCGTTGAGCAAGAGCCGTCGCTTTCTGGCCGATTTGATCGAAAACAGCGGCTCAATCATATTCGTCAAGGATCGCGCTGGGCGTTATGAGTTGGTCAACCGCAAGTGGGAGGAACTTACCGGCTTGAACCGCCAGCATGTTCTGGGGAGTACCGACGAAACGCTGTTCCCTGCGTCCGGACGGGAGTTCCGCCTGAATGATCTTGAGGTGATGGAATCGGAAGCGGTGATGGAAAAAACGGAAGTGCTGGAGATGCCCCAAGGCCGTACCTACGGCCTTTCCATCAAGTTTCCTATCCGAAATGATGCAGGCGAAGTGAGCGGGGTGTGCGGGATTACAACCGACATTACTGAGCGCAAACGGACGGAGGATGCGTTGAACGAAAGTCGTGAGTTGCTATCACTGTTCATGCGTCACTCCCCCATCTACGCATTCATCAAAGAGGTGACCTCCAACGAGAGCCGTGTCATTCTAGCCAGCGACAATTTTCACCAGATGGTCGGCCTTTCGAGTTTGGATATGCAGGGCAAGACCATGTCAGAGTTGTTTCCTCCTGAATTCGCTGCAAAGATGACCACTGACGACTGGGCGGTCGTTGCCAAGGGTGATGTTCTGAAACTGGATGAGAGTTACAACGGTCGCAGCTACAATACGATCAAATACCCGATTGTGCGGGAAGGCAAAACCTTGCTGGCAGGTTATATTATCGACGTTACCGATCAAAAGCAGTTGGAAGCGGAGCAGAAAAAACTTGAGCTTCAAAACCGGCAACTTCAGAAATCTGAAAGTCTGGGGCGCATGGCCGGGGCCATCGCACACCACTTTAACAACCAACTCCAAGTGGTGATGATGAATCTGCAGTTGGCCATGTACGAGCATCCCAAGAACATGGGATCGTTCGTGAACCTGACCGAAGCCATGCAGTCGGCCCGCAAGGCGGCGGAAGTGAGCACTCTGATGTTGACCTACATCGGGCAAACCGCTGCCAAACATGAACCTCTGTATCTTTGCGACGCTTGCCAACGCCACCTGCCCACGCTGCGCACTGCCATGCCACAAAGCGTGGCGTTGGAAACCGATCTGCCATCACCAAGCCCGGTCATCAGCGCCAACGCAAACCAGATTCAACAGATTCTGACCAACCTGATCACCAATGCCTGGGAGGCTATGGGTGAGACGCAAGGCGTCATTCGGCTAATCGTCAAGACCGTTCAGGCAGCAGACATCCCCTCAGTAAACCGTTTTCCCATTGACTGCCAAGTGCAAGATCAGTCCTATGCCTGTTTGGAAGTGGCCGATGCGGGCTGCGGAATCGCAGACAAGGATATTGAGAAAGTGTTTGACCCGTTTTTCTCCACTAAATTCGTGGGACGGGGTCTTGGCCTGTCTGTGGTTGTGGGGATTGCGCAAGCGCACGGCGGGTTTGTCACAGTGGAAAGCAGACCAGGCAAGGGAAGCGTCTTCCGTGTCTTCTTACCGCTGTCGTCTGAAGCCGTTTCCCAGAAGTCAGCCCTTGTCGCCCAGGTTCCCAAAACGGCAGACGGCGGCACTGTGCTGGTAATCGATGACGAATCCCCTTTGCGTAAAGCGGTCTTGCTTGCGCTTAAGCGATCTGGCTTTACGGTGTTTGAAGCAAAAGATGGAGTTGAAGGCGTGGAAGTGTTTCAGCAGCACATCGACGAGATCTGTTGCGTTCTGTGCGACATGACCATGCCCCGCCTGAATGGCTGGGAGACATTGACGGCCTTGCGCAAGCTTGCGCCTGGAATCCCGGTGATTCTGGCCAGTGGCTACAACAGGGAGCAAGTGATGGCTGGGTACCATCCCGAACTGCCCCAAGCGTTCTTGAGCAAACCTTATGAGTTGGCGAATCTCAAGGATACGATTGTTCGGTTTATGAGGAAACCAAGCTAGAAATTGAATATCCAATATCGAACAAGGAATTTCCAATAATGAAGTAGGAAAAGG
>CAIUEN010000224.1 GCA_903898185.1 uncultured Verrucomicrobiales bacterium | reverse complement strand
CTTTGAACGGGTAAGAATGTTACTTTTTGCACCGAGAAGCAGGAACGATCTTACCCGTTTACAGTATAAAACTGAAAACTAGAAAACTTCATAAATTAAACTCCGGACCAAGATAAATCTCGCGAGCTTTGGGATCGTTTGCCATTTCGGGCCCCAGTCCCTGATAAACGACTTCGCCCTTGTGAATCAGGTAAGCGCGGTCAACCAGCTTGAGGGTCTCGCGCACATTGTGGTCGGTGATCAGAATACCCAGTCCGCGTTCTTTGAGGCGGCGAACGATCTTTTGAACCTCGTAAACGGCAATCGGATCAATTCCGCTGAATGGCTCATCCAACAGGAGCAGCTTGGGACTGGTTACCAGAGAGCGTGTGATTTCGAGACGCCGTTTTTCACCGCCGCTCAACGTGTATGCCTTGCTCTTGGAGAGCCGGGCCAGGTCGAGTTCGTCCAGCAGGTATTTGAGCCGGAGCGCCCGCTCTTGGGCGTTCATTTTGCAGGTTTCCAGGATGGCCAGGATGTTTTGCTCAACTGTGAGTTTGCGGAATACCGACGGTTCCTGCGTGAGATAGCCGATTCCCAGCCGGGCGCGCTCGTGCATCGGCAGGCGGGTGACCTCTCTGCCCGCGAATGTCACCGATCCTTTATCGGGCTTGACGATTCCGACCACCATGTTGAACGTTGTCGTCTTTCCTGCGCCATTCGGTCCCAGCAGTCCGACGATTTCGCCGGGTTTGACAAAGATCGAAACCCCGTTCACAACCTGTCGTTCGCCGTAAGCTTTGACCAGATTGTCGGTGGAAAGCAAAAGGGTTTTGATCCCCGCATCTGCTGTGGGCAAGGTCTCCTGAAATTCTGGATGTTGCTTCATCGGTTTGTCGATGCAGGTTCGTTTGTTATCTCAGGACTGTTAGTCATCCTGATTGGAACAATGCTATAGGGTCCTATTCCATGAAACTTGTCAGTTTTCATATCCCAAATCAAGGAATCAGCTCCGGTAACCAACACTCCTGGCAGTCGCATGGAGCCGGGCTCATTGGTTTTGCCGGGTTGCGCCGCAGTGGTCAGGTTTGTGTCGTCCGGCTTGGTCGAAGGCGGGCCGAAGTATTGAATCCGCGGATCACCGGTGACCTGGATTATCTCGTTTGTGCCGCCAGAATAGACCACATGTTCTCCCGTCAGCGTGTTTGTCACCGGTCCATTGATTTGCATCGCACGAACACTGCGGGTTGCCGTGGCGTTTTCAACCGTATTGCTTTGTGGAGCAAATTGGGCCACGACCGACTCGGCATTGAGCGTTGTGATCTTTTGCTTGGGGCTATTCTTGTCCAATTCGACTTGTTTGCCCGAGACATTTCCTTCTGCTCTTGCGTTTTCCAAGAACTTGCTTCCCGGCCAAAAATGGGCAAACAGAAGGTCGCCGGAGAACTCGCGGGAGATGATTCGGCCCTGCGGCTCGGATTCAGCGTGGACATGGTCTTTGGCCAGCACCGATTGAATTCGCTTGTTGGTTGCAAACTGTAATTCGAGCAACTGGCTCTCGAGAGTGGCAATCAACTGCTCGCCTTGCAGCAGACACGCCTGAATGTCTCCTGTGAACGTTGCTTTATTGGTTAAGACCCGCGCATCGCGCGAAGTCACTGTCAGGAAACGGCTCGTGTCTGCCGCGGTGTTAAAACCATCCTGATTGAGCATTTGCTCGTCGTGGATATCGGCCAGTCGGTACTTAAACTGGGAATTTCCACGGGCGCTGAATGACTGATTTGTCCGCCCCAGAGTGAGACAATCAGCCCGAATTTCTCCCCTCGACGCCATTTGACAATCCGCATGGCCGCTTAATTCAAATTGATCGTTGATTGTAGTATAAACGCCGCCATCCCCTGTGGCGCGGGTTTGCTGAAATTGATTTATGATAACCACATGACCTTCGGCAAGGATGCTTTCAAGTTTTTTAATCGGGGACTTCTGTACCGTCACATGATCCGCAAAAAGTTCTGTAAAATGATTGGGATCGCCGCTCGGATTGGAGACCGGAAGAGAATTGACAAGATTGGTCTCCTTGATTTCGGAGTCTGGCAACTTGAGAGCGACTCTGCCATCAGCTCGAAGCGTGTTGACGAAGTGATCGGGGGTAAAATCGAAGGTGAACTTGTCAGCCTTGCTTTCGCGAGGTCCATCCTGCCATCGCGCCTGTCCAATCAATTCGAGATGCTCAACGCTCGGTTTGATGGCGTAGATCGCTCGGGAGCCCCAAGCCTGACCTCCATCGGCGGTGGTGATCTCCACATCGCGCTCGGCAATGATCTTCTCAATGGTGGTGTTCGGTCCGAAACGATTGGTGTTAAACCGCGCCTGGAGATATTCGCACCGCATCTGAACGTTGGAATCAAGCACCATGACGTGCCCGGAATAGATCACCAGGTTCTCGGTGTAATACAGTTCGAACCGATCCGAGAAAACCTGGAAATAATTGGCTGGATCGGCTTCCATGTCTGCCATTGATGCCGCTGTGATGTGTGAGCCGGACGCGGCTTTCGACGGTTTCGGCAATCGAGTGATGACAGAATTTGAAATGACCAGCAGTTCGTTGGTTTGCGCGCATGAGAACCCGCGCCCTTCGATCACAAAATTAGTGGTCGCAGTGCTGACCCTGAGCCGGTTGGTTGAGGTGATCCGGTGGCTGCGTGGATTAATGTCCAAGCGGCACTCCGGCGCGGCGATGACGAGCTGTGGCTTGCGGATATCGCCGTCGGCGATGGTAGTCATCCTGAATTCCTTGACAAGGACTTCGTTGGTCGAGACCGGCACGGCGCTTTCTCCGGTGAAGATCGATTGCAGCACTCTTGGCTTACCGCCCTTGCGCTCGTAGTGGGCTGCCGCGAAGCCCTTATCGAGCCGGGCTTCGCTGGGAATCGTTGTCTGAGCGAGCGCTGCCAGTGGCAAAAACAAAAGCAGAAAGAGACATGAGCATGTCATAATTCGGCGACAAAGCTTTCCACGATCACATCCCACTTATTCTGTGCCTTGAGGATTAACTCCGAGAGTTCGCGAATCGCTCCGTTTCCACCCGTTGCCTGTGTGATATAATGTGCCATCTGTTTGACTTCGGGCACGGCGTTGGCGACCGCCACCGAGACGCCAGCGGCGTTGAGCAGAGCCAGATCAACGAGGTCATCGCCCACGTAGCAAACTTGGTCGAAGCGCAGCCCGGCTTCGGCAAGAATTCGTCGCGCAGCGGGCATTTTGCCGACGGGATCCTGGGCCAGAAAATCGATTTTCAGCTCTTGCGCGCGGCGCTGTGTCGCCTGCGAAGGACGTCTGGAAATCCATCCCACCCGAATGCCGGTCCGCTGCAAAAAGTGCAGCCCAAGCCCGTCTTGAATGTGAAACCGTTTTATCTCGGCCTCTCCACCGATGTAAACCGAGCCATCGGTCATCACGCCGTCCACATCTGTTAATAATAGCTTGATCTGGGCAAGCTTTGAGTTTAGTGCGTCTGGTGTGAGCATGGCGATCAGTGGACGGCTGCGTAAACTCTGAGCAATCGGGCCAACAGATCTGGCATCTGGCGCAGAGGAATCATGTTCGGGCCGTCGCTCAAGGCTTTGTCTGGATCGGGATGGGTTTCAAAGAACAGCGCGTCCGCGCCGGCGGCAATGGCGCACCGCGCGAGCACCGGCGCAAACTCACGCTGGCCACCCGAGCAGCTTCCGCCCACGCCGGGCAACTGAACCGAATGCGTGGCGTCAAAGATGACTGGAAACCCAAATTGCCGCATGATCGGAATCGATCTCATGTCGGCGACCAGGTTGTTGTAGCCGAAGGTGGTGCCCCGTTCAGTAAGCGCGAGCTTGGTTCCGCCAGCCTCCGTGACCTTGATCACCACCTGGCTCATGTCTTGCGGCGCGAGAAATTGCCCTTTTTTGACGTTGACGATTTTGCCGGTGCGCACTGCAGCCTGGATCAAGTCGGTCTGGCGGCAGAGGAACGCGGGGATTTGGAGCACATCGACCACTTTGGCAGTCGCATCGACCTGTTCTTCGGTGTGGACATCGGTAAGAACAGGGACTTCCAGTTCGCGCCGGACTTTGGCCAGAATTTCCAAGCCCAATTCCAGCCCGGGGCCGCGAAACGATTTTCCGGAGGACCGATTGGCCTTGTCGAAGCTGGCTTTGAAAATGTAATTGATTCCCAACTCGCCGCACGTCTTCTTCATGAACGAAGCGACACCAATGCACAGCTTTTCGTTTTCGATCACGCATGGCCCTGCGATCAGCGTCAACCGTCCTCGCGAGTTCAAATCATTCCAAATATGAGCGTCATCATGCACTGAGACGTTTTATCAGCAGCGGTCTTGAATGTAAATGAGTCGCGTTGTGAATTTCAGGGGCAATTCTCATTTTGCAAGACAGTCAAGAATAGCCAATACTCAATGAAAGTTGCCCTGATCAAATGACCGTTCCGTGTGGTATAATTCCGTTCTTTGGTATGATGACAATGCCATCACGGATATAGTAAAGCGGGTGATCGACGTGATCGGGTTTTCCGACAGGCGAGATTGTGCAATTGTCACCGATGCGAGCGTTCTTGTCGATGATCGCATTCTCGATCCGGGTATTCTTACCGATGCCGATTCTTGGCAGTCCGCGAGATTCATACTGCCGGATTGAGCCGTCCGATTCGTAGTAGTCGCTTCCTAGCGCGATGGTGCGGAAGAGCGAGCACCCCTCGCTGATATGGCTGCGAATGCCAACAATGCTTGAATTGATCACGCAACGATTGACGATGCAGCCGTCCGAAAGGATCGCATGAGTGATCTCGGCGCCGTTGATCTTGGAGGCAGGCAGAAAACGGGGACGGGTAAATACGGGCGCGCTCATATCAAAGAAATTGAAACGCGGCAATTCCGACACCAAGTCGAGGTTTGCTTCAAAGAACGAGCGGATCGTTCCAATATCCTCCCAGTAGCCTTGAAACACATGAGCGTGAACTTTGTGCGCGCTGATAGCGCCAGGAATGATGTGTTTGCCAAAATCAGTCAGCGAGTTGTCCAGCAACCTCAGGAGAACGTCCCGGCTAAAGAGGTAGATGCCCATCGATGCGAGGAACGACTCCTGTCCATCGGGAATCCCCAACTGACGCCCCAACGCGGCATCAACGCGCAGAGAATCAAGCACTGCCGGATCGGTTGGCTTCTCGACAAAGCGCGTAATCTGGCTCGACTCATTGATCTGCATGATGCCCAAACTCTGGGCATCTTTCCGTGGCACCGGGATGGTGGCAATCGTCAGTTCGGCGCCGCTTTCGGAGTGCTCGGCGATGATCCCTCGGAAGTCCATCCGGTAAAGTTGATCGCCGCTCAGGATCAGGATGTATTCAAAGTCATGGTTGAGGAAATGAACCAGGTTTTTTCGAACGGCATCGGCTGTGCCTTGGTACCAGGAAGTGTCCGAAAAGGTCTGCTCGGCAGCCAGGATTTCCACAAATCCGCCTGAAAAATGGTCGAATTTATAGGATTGCGAAATATGCCTGTGGAGTGAAGCCGAATTGAATTGGGTTAACAGGTAAACCCGTTTGAGACCCGAATTGATGCAATTGGATATGGGAATATCGACCAGCCGATATTTACCTGCCAAAGGCACGGCAGGTTTGCTACGATCGCGAGTTAGCGGAAACAGCCGGGTTCCCTGGCCTCCGCCCATAATCACGGAAAGTACATTGCTCGAATTAACCGTCATGCGACTTCTTTGGGGCATAAAATGTATGGCAGCGATTGGTTTGCGCAAAAAAGCTGCTTCATTGGAAGAATATTACATTTCCGACAAAAAAACGAGAAGAAAATGCACAGAAAAAATGCGTAGTAGTCGAACACTACATGAGAATCTGATTGAAAACCTTTCCAACCCGATTCAAGTTCTCCTCATGCAATCTGTATTTACAGGGCCGGTTTACGTGGTGCGCGATAATATCGACACCGATCAAATCATTTCAGCGCAGTACTTGAATTTGGTGCCGACCATCGCCAAAGAATATGAGACGCTGGGCAGTTACGCGCTGGCCGGTTTGCCGGACTCGCTTTATCCGGTTCGTTTCGTAAAAGCAGGCCAATTGGACAGCGAATATCCAATTGTGGTCGGCGGCCGTAATTTCGGTTGCGGCAGTTCGCGTGAGCACGCACCCATAGCTCTCGGTTCGGCGGGCTGCAGGGTCGTTTTGGCAGAGAGTTTTGCCCGCATTTTCTTCCGCAATTCTGTAGCCACAGGCGAAATCTATCCGTGTGAGGCAACCGAACGTCTCTGCGACGCGCTCAAAACAGGCGATGTTGTGACTGTGGACTTGGATAAGTGCTCCGTGACGGTTCAATCAACTGGCAAGGTTTATTCGTTCAAGCCGCTCGGTGATGTCCGCCCTGTGGTCGATGCAGGTGGTCTCTTCAATTACGCCCGCAAAACCGGCATGATGCCGCAATCGGCGTAGGCGGGGGGCGTGACCGGAAAGTAACTCTGTAGGGCAGACCTCTAGTACAGTAAGTCGCAAGTTCGTGAGCGATGAATTGGTAGATTTTACTGGGTAAAAGAAGCGTCAATCCGACTCACGAACTTACGAATTACGGTACTAGTATTCAACATGGCAGACAAAGAGAATAAAGACCTCGGACAATTGGGTTTTCCGTTAGACCCAAAATCGCCAGTGGGCAAAACACCTGGGACGCCTGAAACACCGGCGCAATCGGTGGCAGCAGCATCCACGACAGTGCCTGCCCAAGGCGGCAACGGCCAGAGTCACGTCATGGCGGAGGAGGTCCCGGCGATTGAGCACCATGCCTTTTCGCCGACGAAGATGGATCTTAAGATCCATCAACGGGTCAATACCAGCTTCATGGAATACGCCTCGTACGTGATTCGGGACCGGGCGATTCCAAAAATTCGAGATGGACTGAAGCCGGTGCAGCGCCGCATTCTCTGGACTCTTCACACCATGGACGACGGCCGGTTCATGAAGGTGGCCAACGTTGTCGGCGAAGCCATGAAATACCATCCCCATGGCGATGCGTCCATTGGTGATGCCCTGGTGGTTTTGGCGAACAAACGGTATTTGATCGAGGGGCAGGGGAATTTCGGCAATCCATTCACGGGTGATCCAGCGGCTGCGCCTCGTTACATTGAATGCCGTCTGACTGAGTTGGCTCGCGAAGAGCTTTTCAATGATGAACTGACTGAATTTGTGCCCAGCTACGATGGCCGCCGCAAGGAACCGGTGACGCTCCCGTCACGACTTCCTCTGCTATTGATGCTGGGCACAGAAGGGATTGCGGTCGGACTCTCATCCAAGATCCTTTCGCACAACTTTCCGGAGCTCTTGCGCGCCCAAATCGCCATTCTCAAGAACGAATCGTTTCGAATTCTGCCCGATTTCGTGACGGGCGGACTGATGGACGCGCGCGATTACGCCGACGGCAAAGGCTCGGTCAAAGTACGCGCCAAAATCAAGATCAAGGACGAATCGACGGTTACAATCAAAGAAATACCGCCGACTACAACCACCGACTCGTTGATTGGCTCCATCGAGGACGCCGCCCACAAAGGCAAGATCAAGGTAAAAGGGATCAGTGATTTTACTTCCGAATCGGTGGAGATCGAAGTCAAGGCACCGCAGGGCGTCAGCGCCGAGCAACTTGTTGACGCGCTCTACGCGTTCACGGATTGCGAGGTTTCGATCAGCAGCCGCCTTAACGTCATCCGAGAGAATCGCCCGGTGGAGATGACTGTTTCAGAGGTCTTGCGCGAAAATACCGAGCAATTGGTGGACATCCTCAAGCGCGGACTCGAGTTAAAGGAGCGGAAGCTGCAAGATGAAATGCATTTTAGAACCCTCGAACGGGTTTTTATCGAAGAGCGCATTTATAAAAAGATTGAGCAGTGCCGGACCAATGAAGCCGTGTTCGCCGCAGTGCGGGAAGGTTTCAAGCCGTTCACCAAGGAACTTGTTCGCGAGTTAATCGATGCTGATATTGAACGCCTGTTGACTGTTCGCATCCGGCGCATTTCGCTCTTTGACATCAACAAACACCGCGAGGAAATGGATAAGGTCCAAACGGAGTTGGCCGAGACACGAAAGTTTCTCAAGAACCTGACGAAATACGTCATCGACCACTTGGAGCGTCTGCTTGCCAAGTACGAACCGATTTACCCACGCCTGACCAAGTCCAGCCGCTATGACGAGGTGGATGCCCGCGAAGTGGCGTTCAAAGCGTTCAAAGTCACGTACGACCGGGAGTCAGGCTATGTCGGTTACAAAGTCGCTGGCGACGCGTTCAAGATGGATTGCACGAAATTCGACAGGCTGTTGCTGGTCTTCAAGGATGGCCACTACAAGGTCATTGAATTGCCCGAGAAATTGTTTGTGGGTCAGGATTTGATCTACTGCGGTCTGCCGGAGAGAGATCGCGTTTTTACACTGGCCTATTGCGATCGCGAAGCCACCTGCTTGAAGCGGTTCACCTTTGGCGGAACCATTCTGAACAAGGAGTATTCCTGCGTGCCGGAAAAGACGAAGCTGCTCTTTTTCGAGGCCGACACGCCGGAGGAAATCTTTATCAAATACAAGCAAGCGCCTTACCAAAAGGTCAATCAGCAGACCTGCCGTCCGGGCGATCTGGCAGTCAAGGGAGTCAAGGCGCGTGGCAACCAGATTTCCATCAAGGACGTCGCCTCCATCAACAGCAAACCGCCGCGGAATTGGGAAAATGACGAACCCACAACCCGTGTCATGTTTACGTGATGGAACTTGGGAAAGATCCCATCCGAGATGGCGAGGTGGCGCGTATTATTATCGTGGCGGTCGTTATCACCACTGACAAAGCACGTTGCTGATCAATTTATTACTCTCAGGACTTAATGGGGAATTTGCTGATGATCATCTGCCGAACGTAGTTTGACTTTGTTAAAATAAATCCTGCAGTTTTTCGCCGGTTGTGTCAGCTTTGTTGCGTGTTGACAATCCAACAGAACATCTTCTAGACTCAAGAATGAAATCAAACATAACGGCCTTGAGGGCATGGCCGCGCGATT
>CAIUEN010000223.1 GCA_903898185.1 uncultured Verrucomicrobiales bacterium | reverse complement strand
GAGGGGCCGGAGGCCCCTCGAACTGGCAGGCCGGAGGCCTACCCTACAGGTCACCGCATCGTCCACGACTTTCACGGACAGGAAAACGTCTCCCGATGCGGTGAATTTCACCGCGTTGCTCATCAGATTATTCAGTATCTGCATCAATCGCAGAGGATCCCCATGTAGGTGTGTTGGCACGTCTTCGGAGATAAGGCTATGCAGTTGGAGTTGTTTTACACCGACTTGCCCACCAATCAGGCTCAAGACCTTGCTGAGAACATCTTCTAAAGCAAAATCAGTCGTTGCAATATCCAGTTTCCCAGCCTCGATCTTCGAAAAATCAAGGATGTCGTTAATGATTCCCAAGAGCGATCCTGCGGCATGGTTGATGTTCTTGATATAGCCCTGCTGCTTGAAATTCAGAGGAGTATCCTGTATCAGGTGGCCCATGCCGATAATGGCGTTCATGGGGGTGCGGATTTCGTGGCTCATGTTGGCCAGAAACTCGCTTTTGGCAGCGTTAGCCATCTCGGCGCGAGTGGTCGCTTGTTTCAGGGCGGTGATATTCCAGTTGGTGCCGATCATTTGCGTGGCTTCACCGAAAGCGGCACGTTGCACAATCGCCATAGCGCGAATGTGATGGGTGCTTCCGTCAGGCCAGAGCACTCGAAACTCAGTGTTAAAGTCCTTTTCCCCTCGTAACGCCAATTGGATTTCTTCGTGTCCCCGCTGCTGGTCATCCGGGTGAACTCCATTCAGCCATGCCTCGTAAGCGCCTCCAAACTGATTGAGCGTGAGCCCGTATAAGCGAAACATCTGTTGGTCCCACACCAGTTTGTTGTTGGCCACGTCGTAATCCCAAATACCCACCCCCCCCGCTTGCGCCGCCAGCTCCAATCGTTCGCTGGTTTTAAGCAACTCTTTCTCGATCAGCCTGCGGGCAGTGATGTCGGCGAAGGATGTGACAACTGCATAGGGCCGCGTTTCACCATTCTTGACCATCGGTTCAGCATTGATATTAATCCATTTCTTCGATCCATCAGGCAGATGAAGCCCCATCAGCACATCGTGGCAAGCCTGACCCGTTCGAATACTGACCATTGCCGGATGCTCTTCGCCGGGAAAGGCAGAGCCGTCTGCGCGCACAGCTTGCCAACGCGGGTCAACCGAAGTCAGCCCCATGATCTCATCGCGGCTCAGGCCAAAGATCTTTTCGGCATTCAAATTGCAATCGATGATTTTTCCGTTTGCCGCCTGAACGACCAATCCCTCCGCCATGGTTGTCAGAATTAAATGCTGACGCATCTCGCTTTCTTGAAGAGCCTCCGCCACCCGCTTGCGCTCAGTGATATCAAAGACAATTGAATGGAGAACGGCGCGCCCGCCAAACTGAATATAACTGATTGACACTTCCACATCCCGCAACCCACCATTGGCCACACGGTGTTGGGACTGAAACCGTTGGCCCTGTTCCGGCCGGATGGATGTCAAATTCTGAAGCAACTCGGCGATCGGTGTTCGGTTGATGTCGGTTATGCGCATGGCCAGCATCCTCTCACGGGGATAGCCATAGAAACTGACAGCAGCGGCATTGACGACAATGATGGCTCCATCTGTTGGATCAATCAGCATCATCACCGCTGAACTGCCAGCAAATTGATTGCGATAGGATTGCTCGCTTTGCGCTAGTTTTGTGGTCAATTCTCCAGCCATCCGCAATGCCTTGTACCGGGTGTTGATCACGGAGAAGAACAGTCCGCTGAGCAATAGACTGCTACTGGTACATCCGAACAACACAAGCCAGACCTTTCCGTAATCCGTCGAGGATAACTGGCTGCCTGTCTGCGTAAAGCGCAGTGTCCATTGGCTGCCAGCCAAAGCAACTTTGCTTTACGAGGTCAATAGCGATGCGGTGCCTATGCGCCAAGAAGGCTCTAGAGTTGTCTGGCATGACAGCGAGTGGGCCACGGAGCCAGAGGCTCCGACAACCGGCAGACCGGAGGTCTGCCCCACAGGGCGTGACGCCAGATTACCAGTCTTGGGCTGACTGTCGTAAAGCAGGGTATCAGAGGATATTGTCTCGCCGTCGAAGATTTCCAAATGAATTCGTTTCTTACCGATTAGATTCCAGCCTCCCAAGGTGCCTTCCATCAGGTCGATCATCCGGTGTGGGCTATAAACCCAGCCTATGAGCGCGTCGCGTCTTTGGGCGGCAGTGTCATGAGCAACTCCCAGTCGATACACGGGCACATACATCAAGGTGCCGGCCTGCACATTCTTGTCGTTCTCCTGCACCAGAATAACCTTCCCGGAGAGGGCGGCGGTAGGGTGTTGAATTGATCGGGATTTCGCTCTAATAAGTTACCGCAGCATTTGTTCACTATTTTCTTTTCAGCAACACCTGGCTTTAGCCAGGTGTCAGGGCAAGCCAATGAAATTGAGCCGTTTTAACGGCTTTCCCTGCGCTTTGAAGCCGTTAAAACGGCTAAGACTCATATTCCAAGCGTAACACCCGACTAAAGTCGGGTGTTACTGAGACGGCAATTATCAGCATGAACTATTTTTCCTCAATTCAACACCCTAGGGCGGCGGCATCCTGGTCACGCGCTCGTTCCATCGCTGTCCGACGCACCGGTTCGCTGAACATATCGTAGCCGAAGGCGAGAAGATTCCGGTTTGTAAACGGTTCAAGGTAGATGATGGATGTGTATATCTCCCGTTGGCCTTCGGGTCGCACTTGGTATTGTGGAAATCCCTCAGCGCGAATCTCCAGGATATGTTGCGCCAATTTCTGCCGGGGTATCACCAGCGCAAACCCAATGCCCTGAATACCCAGAAGCTGCTGGTCAACCTTCTGACGGTCGGCAAAGTGGCTCCAATCCTCACGGCTAACACCCCCCGTGTGTGCGAAAAACGCCGCTCCACTGCGCAGTATCTGTTGGTGAGCGCTGAGACGATCCTGGATCTTGATCTGGATTTCCTTACAGTTAAAATCGAACTCTCTTTTTGCGTCTCCATCCACATCCGATTTTGTGTAATAAGCAGCCAATGCGGTGACAATCAGACACGCCAGCAGGAGTGCCCAAACTTGCCAGATTCTGCGGCAATCCCCAGTCTTGGCGAATCCCGTAATATCGTTTTCAGGCTGTTTCATGTGAGTAGTTACGTTTGGCCAGAAGCGCTGTAAACCAGAATTCCGAGCCCTTGCCATCCTCGCTCTCAACTCCGATCTCGCCGCCCATCAACTCTGTCAATTGCTTTGAGATCGCCAGGCCCAAACCCGTGCCTCCGTAAGTGCGCGTCCTTGAGCCATCGACTTGGGAGAACCTCTCAAAAAGCAGCCCAAGCTTGTCCGTGGGAATGCCAATGCCAGTGTCGCGCACAGCAAACCGCAGCCGGACTTCGCCCTCTGTTTCCGAGACCACACTCACGCGAATGGCAACCTCGCCCTGCGCCGTGAACTTGATGGCGTTGGCGGTCAAGTTGATGAGAATCTGCCGCAAGCGCCCCGGGTCGCCTTGGAGATCGACAGGAACTTTTGGATCCATTATGCATCCCAGCGCCAGTCCTTTCTCACGAGCCTGCTGAGACATTATCCCGATAAAATCGTCCAGCAGGGCGCGCAAACTAAAACCCTGGATCTTGATCTCAAGTTTCCCAGCTTCCATCTTGGAAAAATCCAGAATGTCATTGAGGAGGACCAACAGGGCTTCGCCGCTGACGCGAGCGGTTTTGGCGTAAAGGCGCTGGTCTTCGGAGAGATTTGTATCCAGCAACAGACCGACCATGCCAAGAACGCCGTTCATGGGCGTGCGGACTTCATGGCTCATATTGGCCATGAACTCAGTCTTGGCGGTGTTGGCCATCTGGGCGGCGACGGTCGCTTGTTCGAGGTTGCGGTTGATTTCGATCAAGTGCGCTTCGGCGCGTTTGCGCTCGGTGATGTCAAAGACAATTGAATGAAGAACGCTACGCCCTCCAAACTGAATACGGCAGGACGCCACTTCCACTTCCCGCAACTCACCGTTTTCCAAACGGTGTTGAAATTGAAACCGCTGGCCCTGTTCGGTCTGGACGGAGGCCATGAGCTGAAGCATCTTGGCGTGTGGACAGGGGTTTATGTCAGCGATATGCATGGCCAGCAGCCGCTCGCGGGCATAACCGTAGAAACTGACAGCGGCGGCGTTGGCATCAATGATGGATCCATCTGCGGGATCAACCAGCAGCATCACCGTTGAATTGCAGATGAATTGATTTCGATAGGATTGCTCGCTCTTTTGTAACTCGCGGGTTCGGGCTAAAACCAACCTCTCCAGATCTTCACGACGGCGGAGGTTCAAGTTTATCACCATCGCAAGTGCTGCGGTCAGCGTCAAACCAGTCAGGACAGCCATCCAACCACCCTGCGCCGGGTGCAGGCGCATAAACTCCGGCCCGGCATGGGCAGTCACAGAAAAGACCTTGCCAAAGGCCAGAATGGGGAGCGTCAGCGAAATGCCTGTAATCGGGAGGCGGTCAGCCTGCCAGGACATGGCCAGTGATTCGGAAGTTCCATCCTTGCGCCGCAACGCCAGTTCCATAAGCACTGAGTTGTTCGGCATAGCGCTCTGCAACACGCTTCCCATTCGCAGCACCATCAAGGCGAAGCCGCGAAGTTGCTTGGTGTCAACGGGGTCGAATACAGGCCGGAAAACCACCATCCCTTTCTGTCTGCTTGTTTCCTCTATTACCAAAGTGATGGGATCGCTGGCGGTAAGAAGACCGGTGCGCGCCGCAGAGTCCAACGCCACGCGACGCAGCGACTCAGAACCAACGTCGTAGCCCAACGCGCGTTCATTGCCGACCAACGGGGTCATATGGAAGACGGGATAATACACCGCGCGACCCGTGGCTGGAATCCGTTTTCCTTGCGCGTCCATTTGCCATATTTCATATCCCCTCAAACCGTCAACGCGGGCGGCTGCTTCAAAACGAGGCTTGTCCGCCGCCGGCACGACCGGAATCCATTCCCATGCCTGGACAGACGAATTGTTCCTAAGATAGGGATTGAACAGTTCAAATTCCTTCACGGTCACAGTGGCGCTGTGTTCATAGAGGTGCGCCAAACTTTCCACGCCGAAGCTGCGAATGTTGCGCAACGTTCCGTCAACCTCCTCGGACTGCATTGTCGCCAGTTGAGTGAACGCCGAGTTGCGATCATGGAGGTCGCGTTGGTGAACCACCCAGCCAGCAAAGAGGCTCAAAGCCACACCGGTCGCGGCCGCCAGCGCCGGTTCAAGATGCCGCTGCCACCACCTTGGCGTGAACTGGATTCGGGAACAATTCTCATTATGTGGGGCAGACCTCTGGTCTGCCAGCACCTCGTTATCAAGGTGCAGTGATTGTTGTGCTGACTGTTGCGGTGCCTCTGGCTCCGCAGGGAGTCGGGAACGTCGGACCAGCAGCGTCGAGCCAATCAGCACAATTGCCGCCAATGCCAGCGTCAACATCGCCGGGGGCAACGCGGCCTGCGCAAACTTCCAGTTCCAGGCGTTGGCATCCACGTCCGTCTTCAGCACGGCGAGCACTTTGCCATCGCCCCGGTAAGCGCCAGCGCCGATGATCAAATCATCCACGCCCTCAAAATAGGCGGTCTTGTGATCAAGTTGTTTGGTGGAGAAGTTCTCATATTCATATTCCACCCAGCCGTGGCCTGGGGATCGGGCGATTGCCTGAATTTCCCGGCGGAAACACCTGCCGCCAGTCCAGTCCTTTTTATCAATCCAGTTCTGGCCGACCCGTTCGGGATAAATCGGATGGGCCAGCCAAGTCATTCTGCTGTCATAGACAAAAGCGTAGAGATCGCCCTTGTGAAATTTTCCCTGTGGATTGTTAACTTCCTTCAGGAACCGTTCCCGTCCGTTCTGCCGGTAGAACTCCACGGCCTTGAGCGCCATTGCCTTGGCGTTCTCTGGGCTGGCCATGCCTTCCATGACTGTCTGCGGATCAATAATTGGAACCAACGTCGAGACCCATTTGTCACGACGATCGGTGTGGGTTTCTTCGCTGACGGCATTCCGGGTGCCAAAGACGCGCCGAATACCTTCCGATGCCTCGACATAGACATGCCCGGCAAGAGAGCAGTCTTTGGAGTCGGTCGGTTCGCTATCCACGAAAGAAAACAGTGTGCCGTCGGCCCGTTGGCCCAAGAGAGAAACAAACCGGCATTGCGGGGTAGCCGAACACACGGTGGCAAGCTGTTCCTTGATCCGCAGATAGACGGGTGAGTGGGTGTCCGCTTCTGTGCCTGTCAGGGACTTGAGGTTGTCAAGATTCATTGCCTGCGCCACAAACCGCGTTTGCTGAAGTTGGTTGGCGCACAGCTCGTGCTTGGCGCTTTCGACCATTTGCCACGTCAGCAGCCCTCCGGCAGCGAGAACGGCCATCAACCAGCCAGTCGTTAAACGCAAGCTAAACAGACCTCTAAGAATGGCTATTGATTTCAGCAAAATCCGCCACCTTGCTCCTGAATTTGAGACACTATTGAACAACCCCCGGGATTGCTGAATCGCTGATTTGTTCGTACGCCTAAGTGTGCCGTGCGCATACTGATTAGCTCCCGAATAAAGCTAAAAGCGCTGATGAAGCCTACCACCCAAATTAAAACTACTTCAGCACTCTTAATTTGCAACTTAAATTATCATAAATTATTCTTCTTGGCTTAATGTCGGCATTTACGACTGGTTCTCGCAGATTCGGGCCGGATGTGAATTTTTGGCTCATGAAAATGGCTGTTAAAAGTCAAAATGAGAATCGCTTGTACCGGTGCTGACGCTGCTGTGGCAAGTCTTGAAGGTTCCATTTCGCCCCCCACCAAACAACATCATTGGCGACCGGCAGAACTGACAAAACCCTCTTTTGTCAGTTCTGTCGGTGCTACCCACAGGCCACTTTCTCCACTTCCCAAATCCTCGCCCAAGGACATCAAAATTGAGATTTTCCCTCTCAAAATCAAGTTGCTCCATTTATACAAAATCAATGGAACTAAAAGCATCATTTTCCGTGGTGCAAGAATTCATTAGGCCAGGATTTGGGTGAGAAGATCGCTGAAAGCGGGTTTGCTTGAGCGAGAAATGAACCTGCCGCAGGGGCGGGTTCATTTTCTTAAGCTATCAGCGGCTAAAACACCGTAATCTTTCCCTTTTTCAGTGCTCTTGGCCCGTGAAAGATCTGAATTCATCCTGATACTTTACATTTGCTTAGTGCGTCATTCGTAGTAAAAGATTGATTTGTTATATGCACATCCTAATCGCCGAAAATGACTATAACTCACGCAGGTATAAACTGCGCGAGAGCAAGGAGGCACAGCCTTGAAGAACAACGATCTGCTCGGATCGGTCATGGAAAGTCCACAGGACGTGGCTGTTTTTGCGCTTGATACCCATTACCGATATATTACGTTCACGCAAGCGCATAGGAAGACGATCAAGAGGATATGGGGCGTTGAGATCGAAGAGGGGATGAACATGCTGGATGTCATTTCAAACCCAATTGACCGGGAAAAAGCTCGGAGGCATTTTGACAGGGCTTTACAGGGAGAGCATTTCATTGAGGTTGAAGAATATGGCGAACCGCAGCTCTACCGAACCACCTACGAGAATCGCTACGGCCCAGTTTATGGTGATGGCGTCGTCGTATCCGGTTTGACTGTATTGGTGGTTGATATTATCGAACGTAAGCGGTTAGAGGATGATTTGCGTAAGAGCGAGAATCAATTCCGGGAGGTGCTGGAGAACTCGCAGGATGCGTCTTACAAACGCAATCTGCAAACCAACACCTATGACTATTTGAGCCCTGTTTTCGCCCGAATTTCCGGCTATACCCCCAACGAGATCAAGTCCTTGTCATTAAAGGCCATCTTGAACTTGATTCATCCCGACGATCTTGCGGAAACCGAACGACTGTTTGGCGAGTCCTTGTCCGGGATTCCTGGCAAGGCATATCAACTGGAATATCGTTTCAAACACAAAGAAGGACATTACCGTTGGTTTCAGGATCGGTTCACCGTCATGCGAGATGCCAGTGGGCAACCCTTGGCGCTTATTGGTAGCGTAAGTGATATTACCGAGCGCAAGCGCTCTGAGGAGGCTGTCCGAGAGAGCGAGATCAATTTCCGTCATTTCTTCCAAACTATTGGCGATCTGATTTTTGTGGCCACGCATGAAGGACGGATTCTTTTCGCAAACCAAGCCGTTGAACGCAAGCTGGGCTACAGTGCTAACGAGCTTTCTACCATGCATATCTTGGAACTTCATCCGGCAGACCTGCGGCAGGAAGCCGAAAAAGTCTTCGCCGACATGTTCCAAGGAGCGCGTGAAACTTGTCCTCTGCCGCTGACTGCAAAAAGTGGCGTCTTAATTCCGGTGGAAACCCGAGTCTGGTTTGGCCGGTGGAATGGGGAGAATTGCATCTTCGGCTTGAGCAAGGACCTCAGCATGGAGTTGGAAGCACAGCAACGGTTTGAGCGACTGTTCCGCCATAACCCGACACTGATGGCCATCTCCAGTCTCACGGATCGACGGTTCTTTGATGTTAATGACATTTTTCTGAAAACGCTTGGGTATGACCGAAACGAAGTCATTGGAAAAACCTGCGAAGAGCTTGGCCTTTTTGCGAATCCAGAGCAGCAGACCGTGACGTCTAATACACTGCAAGCATCGGGACGTATCACTGATGTCGAACTGCAAATCCGTCGCAAGAACGGAGCAACCATTGATGGTCTTTTCTCTGGTGAACTAATCAGCAGCCAGGGTCGCCAGTATTTTCTAACCGTGATGGTTGACATCACCGAGCGCAAACGGGCCGAAGCGGTTCTGCAAGAAAGTCTGCTTTTCCGGCGTGAGGCAGAAAAGATCGCACGGGTTGGCGCTTGGAAGGCAAATCCCAAGACGGACTACCTCTATTGGACTGAAGGTGTTTATGAGATTCTGGAAGCGCCACTGGATTACAAGCCCAGTTTGGAGGAGGGCTTTAAGTTCTGCACCCCTGAGTCGATCCCGCAGTTGCAGCAAGCGCTGACCCGCGCTCTATCAAACGGGACGCCGTTTGTCATTGAGGCGGGTTTTACAACCACGACTGGCAAGTGTCTCTGGATTGAGGTGCGCGGCTTGGCAAGGGTGAAGGAAGGCGAACAAGCCTTTGTCATGGGAACCTTCCAGGACATTACCGCCCGGAAAAAAGCAGAAGAGGCGCTGGAGCAGAGTGAGTTAGAATTCCGCGCAATGTTTGAAGTAGCCTCTATTGGTATGGCCCAAGCCGATATCACCACAGGCCAATGGCTACGGGCGAATAAACAAATGTGCGCCATCACTGGTTACTCGCCCGAAGAGATACTGCGAATGCGTATTCGTGACCACATACATCCAGAGGATCGACAGCGCGACAGTGAAATGTTCCAACAGGTTATTCGGGGGGAAATGCCGCATTATCGTATCGAGAAGCGGTATGTCCGCAAGAACGGCGATTTGACTTGGGTGAACGTGAATATGACTGTTGTCAGGAACGCCGCCGGACATCCACTGCGCACGATGGCTACCATTGAGGATATTACCGAGCGCAAGCGGTTGGAGTCCCATCTCCGGCAAGCACAGAAGCTCGAAGCCATTGGTCAGTTGGCTGGAGGTGTGGCGCATGATTTCAACAACATACTGGCCGTCATGATGACGCATCTGGGGTTGTTGCGGATGAATTCCAATCTCGACAGTGAAACTCAACAGGCCATGAAGGAACTCGATGCCGAAGCCCGTCGCGCCGCTGAGCTTACGCGTCAATTGCTGATGTTCGGACGCCGTTCTGTGTTGGCCGTAAAGCCACTCGACTTGAACGACATTGTGGTGAATCTGCTTAAGATGCTGGGCCGTTTGATTGGGGAACACATCGACTTGTGCTTCAATGAAAAGGCCGATCAGCCAATGGTAGAGGCCGATGCCGGCATGATGGAGCAGGTTTTGATGAACTTGGTCGTCAATGCTCGTGATGCCATGCCAAAAGGTGGCCAAATCACAATCAGCACCGCGCAGGCAGATTTGGAAACAGCGCATGCTGTTGCGAATCCAGCTCGCCGTCCAGGCCGTTTTGCATGCCTGGCAGTATCGGACACAGGTAGCGGCATCGACGCGGCAACATTGAAGCGAATCTTTGAACCGTTTTTCACGACGAAGGACGTGGGCAAGGGAACAGGACTGGGTTTGGCCACAGTTCACGGCATCGTGGCGCAACACAAAGGGTGGGTCGAGGTGGACAGTGAGGTGGGACAGGGCACGACCTTCCGGGTATATCTGCCAGCGGTGAACCGGTCTCCCGTCAAAATTGAGCAAGCTACGAAAGCGAAGCCGCTCGGCGGTGGCCGGGAAACCATCCTATTGGTGGAAGATGATCTGAATCTGCGTCGCTTGGTTGGACACACGCTGCGTGTGTTGGGCTACAAGGTGTATGAAGCAGTGAGCGGAGTGGAGGCGATGACTCTCTGGCAGATGCACGGTTTACAAGCGGACCTGCTTTTTACGGACATGGTGATGCCGGAAGGAATGAGTGGGTTGGAGTTGATTGAGGAATTGCGAGCTCTCAAGCCCGACTTGAAAGCGATTGTTTCCAGTGGCTACAGCGCGGAGATGGTAGAGGCCGGTGCTCCGACCAAAGCGGGCTTTGTCTATTTGCCCAAGCCTTTCGACGCAGAGGTGCTTGCCAAAGTGGTGCGGGATTGCCTGGATAAGAATGAGAAAACTCTAATAGGACGGTTCAGCCAATGCTAAAGAGAGAGTCAATTCCAACCCACTAACCTACATTCGGCAGTTCAAGCCGGAAACCGATCTGACTGGCTTACACAAAGGGCGGAGGCTCTTGCCCCCCGCCTTCTCACCTCACACCCAAACTTGTCGCTATTTCTTGACGCCACAAATTGCGTCATTGGCGGCTTTGGATACCCTGAACTTCAAGACGCCCTTTGCTGGAATCTTGATGCTTGCTCCGGTCGCTGGATTGGTAACAGTTTAGCTTGTATCGTCCGCTTCTTTTCTTGCAGGAGTTTTTGATAGGCTGGCATTCTTTTCTTCGAGTGGGTTTCTGTAAAGCGCAGCCTGCGCCTGCTCGGTGCTTCTTGTAAATAGTGCTTCAAAGAAACAG
>CAIUEN010000222.1 GCA_903898185.1 uncultured Verrucomicrobiales bacterium | reverse complement strand
CTGTTTCTTTGAAGCGCTGTTTACAAAAAGCACCGAGCAGGCGCAGGCTGCGCTTTACAGAAACCCACTCGAAGAAAAGAATGCCAGCCTATCAAAAACTCCTGCAAGAAAAGAAGCGGACGATACAAGCTAAACTGTTACGAATTTTGAGTTGGGCGACCCAATGACGGCGGTTGGGTGTCATCGGATGGCGAGGCGGGGGCGTTTTTTGCCTGTGCAGGCAAAAGGGTGGTCAACAACAATTATTCTTCACTTGGTGAATTTTAATTGTCGTTCTATGAAGCCGTTAAAACGGCTGAAGACTCGCATTCCAAGCGTAACACCCGACTAAAGTCGGGTGTTACTGAAAAAGGCGATTATCAGCATGACTATTTACCCTCAATTCAACCCTATTACAGTAAGTCGCAAGTTCGTAACCAATGAATTGGTAGATTTTACTGGGTAAAATGAGCGTCGATCCCACTCACGAACTGAACGACTTTCTGTACAAGGCTTGTCCCACTGCTACTGAACAGGAGTCAGCCAAAGCGTGCCAATCTGGTTCGAACCTTGAAATGCTCCAACGCCCTTATTCTGTTGCTGCAAAACGGCGCCGGAGAATGAAATCGGCTTTTTTGTCGCCGGGTTTGTGATACTCCCGCTGAAAATACCTAAATTTGTGAGGAAGGTCAAATTGAACCCGTTGCCCTTTGTGCTGTCGATGGCGATGTTGTTGGTCAGTGAAAAACTGTTTGTCAGATTATTCGTCAAATTTCCACCCGATAACACCATTACTCCCTTAGTGAAGTTCAGGATCGCCGCTTTGTTGGTGTAAGTGCTGCCAAGCGGGTTCGTGTCACAATAGGCGATTCTTGACAGACGAGACACGCTACTGGAGGGCTTGAACCAATAAGCCCAGCCAGTCAAGTTGGTTGCCCCAGGCAGAAGAGTTTGCCAGCCAAACAAGACTCCGTTGTTCACCGTCAAATACAGCGGCCAATAGCCATGTTCCAAAAGGGCCGTGCCTTCCGTAACAATTCCGCCATCGGCGGCGGGGCCACAGACCAATATGCCACCGTTGTTGCCAACTGAGATGGACAGAGCGCTATATCCGTCGGATTGAGGCGCTTGGCCACCGGCGATGGCGAGCGTGTAATTGCCAGCTAAGGGCGTTGGCGCGGCAGCCGAGAAAGGCATGCGATACGCTGCCAAACCAGAACTCCATGTATTGGATGCCACAGTCCCGGTTAACTTGTTGGTATCCGTCGCATCCCATTGCAGCGATAGCGAAGGACCATTGGTCGAAACCGGGATGGATACGGTTTTTCCGAATGAGAGCAGGCCAGAGTAAGTATAAATCTTGACATCATGGATCAGTTTTGCGGTGTAGGCGCCGTCGGTGGTGATGTCGGCCTTAAAGGCCCCCGAATTTGTTAGATTAATAGAACTCGCGCTGTAGAACAAACCTTCGTAATGCCCAGCCACTGCGGGGAATGGATTCGGGATAAAGGTATCCGTGGTGCTCGTGGTTCCCGTGGTGCTCGTGGTGCTCGTGGTGCTCGTGGTGCTCGTGGTGCTCGTGGTGCTCGTGGTGTCTATAATGCCCGCAAGCTGGTCAGGCACAAAACCTGAAATCTCGTTGGAGAACGGGCTTTCTATGCCGTTCGCGTTATAGGCTACAGCCGCAAAATAGAACAAAACACCACGAAGCGCCACGTTGACGGTGACTGACAGTGAGTTGCCGGCGTCCACCTTGCCCATGTACACCCCCGAGTTCGTTCCGTAATAGAGACTGTAGCCGGTCACTTCACTGTCAGGACTGGCATCCCATGCGATAGTGACATGTGGCTCCGGGGCGTTGGTTAGCGACACTGCGAACAAGCCTTTGTTAGTCCCTGCCTGTTCCGCATCGGAGGCCACCATAGGCGGTGTATTGGTTAGCGTCTGTGAAACCAAGGCAGGCACGGAATTTGAAATCTCGTTGGAGAACGGGCTTTCTATGCCGTTCGCATTGTAGGCTACAGCGGCAAAATAGTAAAGGACGCCACCAGGCGTCACGTTGACAGTAACTGACAATGACATGCCGGCGTCCACCTTGCCCATGTAAACTCTTGAGTTCGTTCCGTAATAGAGATTGTAGCCGGTCACTTCGCTGTCGGGGCTTGCATCCCACGCGATCGTGAGATATGAGCCATTGGTCTGCGCAAGCGAAATCTGCGCCTGGGCCGTCTGTTGGAAAAAACAGCCAACGGTCAGCAACACTGCGATTATGACGTTCGATCTCATACCTGCTGCGCGGTTGCTTTGGAGCAGGCATGCTGCGATTGTTTTTTCTGTCGCGATTGTTTTTTCTTGCAATAAAATTGGAATATGTCAGACCTCATAGATCAATAATTTCTCAGGATTATTCAAATTCGCTCGAATGATGCAACTTTTTTTGTAGTTTATTTGCGTGTCTGGGCAAAGTGAATAACTGGCGTGTGAGCTATGATCGCGAAATTCAGTTGGATTTGCGATTTATTATGAGATGCTTGACTGCATCTGGGCTGGTAATTGTGCTGATGAATTTTTTCAAGGCGCGGGGTACCCTCTCTGGATTTTG
>CAIUEN010000221.1 GCA_903898185.1 uncultured Verrucomicrobiales bacterium | reverse complement strand
CGTGAATCGTGAATCGTGAATCGTGAATCGTTGAATCGTGAATCGTGAATCGTTGAATCGTGAATCGTGAATCGTTGAATCGTTGAATCGTTAAACGCTCCTTTTCAAAGCTTGCCGGGCGCGAGAAATTCGAGCCCAACCTGGCTGGTCAAGCTTTCCAAAGACTCAATCCAAGGTGAATTGGGTCTGTCCCAATTACCCATCGGGCTGTGCAGGGCGACCACGGCGGATGAGCCTCCATGTTTTTGCGCCAGACAAGAACGCATCCAATTCTGCACGCTTGTCGTCGGGTCATTCTGAGCGCTGGCCGCGATGATCAGCAAATCCGACTCAACAATATCGGGGGTTGCAAGTTCGCGCCAATCCGTGTCCTCCAGCAAATCCAACCGCCAGAGAGAGGGATGCAGCGTCTGCGGTTCCATGAGTTCTTGACTCATTATCCTGTCCAGCATGCTCATGGCCCGCTGACCGGCGGGAACATCATCATAGACGATGGTCACGTTCCATTTGGCCTCGGGTTCATGCGAGGATGCTTCCGAAACATCAATCTCGATCGTGGATGTATTGTCAGGCATATTCATAACATAAAATTCATGCAATCAGACTACTCGTAAATAAACCGCCGTATATTGGGGTTGAGCATGTTTCTCATTAGTAAATTCACCTAAGAGAAAAACCGGAAGATATTCACGCGGAGGCGCGGAGGCGCGGAGATGGAAGGTTCATAACTCGCGCTCTCCGCATGAGTTCTTCCCCACTTCATTATTGGATATTCCTTGTTGGATATTGGATATTCAAACAAGGTCACGCAGAGTGGCGGAGAACTCGGAGCTATGAACTTTTCCTCTCCGCGCTCTCCGCGCCTCTGCAGTTTGGTGATTTTTTTCCCCTCAAATCCGCCCAAGAGGCGGGCAAATCACCGCAGAGACGCAGAGGCGCAGAGTGAGAGAAAAAATAATGCATGGCTTCCTTCCATTTCCAAGCGATGGCAAAAGTCTCCCTATCTCTTTGATTCATAATATCTGCGTTCATCTGCGTTCATCTGTGGTAAAAAAATTGTTAACCGCAGATGACGCAGATGAACGCAGATGAAAAACGAGGCATTTATACTTTGAACGGGTAAGAATGTTGCCTCTTGCACCGAGAAGAAAGAACGAGCCTACTCGTTAAACAAAATAATGCATGTCTTCCTTCTCTCCGCGCCTCCGCGCCTCGGCGGTGGTTCCTTTTCCTCTCAAATTCAGCACAGATGATGGTTCCAAAAAGTGGGAATTTATTGAGGCATGAAACGGGCCAGTTTTGTACGGGCTATTACAGTAAACCGCAAGTTTGAGCAGTGAATAGGTCGATTTTACTGGGTAAAATGAGCGTCAATCCGACTCAAGAACTTACGAATTACGGTAATAGACTATGCCTTTTCCGTTTCCACCCAGCGGATGGCAAAGCTGACGAGGGCTGTCGCGCTCTTCAGATCAAGCTTCTGCTTGATGTTGGCGCGATGGGCATCCACTGTTTTGATGCTGAGATGCAGTTGCAGGGCGATGTCGCCCGTGCTGTTGCCTTGCCCCAGAAGCCGGAGAACCTCGAACTCTCGATCACTTAATTTTCGGATCGGCGAGGCGCTGCAACGATTGCCTGGACAAGACAAACCATCCAGAAATTCCGCTGTGAATTTCGGACTGGTATAAACCTGTCCGCTCAAGACCAAGCGGATGGCGGCGAGCAGATCTTTTCCACCGGATTCCTTCATTACATAGCCACGGGCGCCGGCGCGCAAGGCCCGCTCGGCGTGGATCTTTTCGTCGTGCATCGAAACCACGAGGATGAGAAGCTTGGGATAAAGCGCGAGCAAGTCGTGAATGAACTCGACCCCGCTGCGCCCGGGCATGGTCAGATCAGTCAGGAGCAAATCAGGCTGGGACTTGGAGAGATGTCGGAATGCCTCGTCCGGAGTGCTTGCTTCGCCGCAGACTTCAAGATCGGATTGCTGGCGGATGAGTTGCGCCAAGCCAGTCCGCACAATCGGATGATCATCCACGACAAAAATTTGTTGTTTTGCCAAAGGGGCATTAATTTTGTCTGTACTCATAATCAGATTCGCGAATCTTTCATCCGCTCAGTTCCTTGGATCGAGTTCAACAGTCGTTGACTGCTTTCGATTCAGGCGCGAATTCCCAATGGGGTTTTCCGGCAACACGCATGTGACAGTAACTCCACATCCGGGGTTGGACTCCACTTTCAACTGCGCGCCAACACAGTTAGCACGGTGTTTCATCACTTGCAACCCCATTCCGGTTGTTGACATCTGGATCGAGTCGATGGAAAACCCTTTGCCGTCATCGGAAATTCGCAGGCGCGTCTCCTCTTCCTGGGTCAGTTGGATCGTCACTACGCTGGCCTCGGCATGCTTGATTGCGTTATGGACTGATTCCTGCGCGATGCGGTACAGGTGTGCGGCTGCTATGGGGTCGTGAACCGACACGGGCTTTGGACAATCAAACCGGCACCGCACCTGGCCGGAAAAAGAAACGTTTCGCGCTAATTCGGCCAGCGCATCTGGCAGTCCGTGCGCGGCGATCTTAAATCCTGTCAAATCATGCGCCAGCATTCGGATTTGATGAATGGATTCGCGCAGCAATCGCCCCATCTGCTCCGTCCGGTCGGCCAATTCCGGCAGGCTGGCGGGAATGTCATGTTGGATCGACTCGCTTATAAGTTCAATCGCGCTTATCTGCTGGCCAATGCTGTCATGCAATTCTTCGCCGATGCGCCTCTGCTCGCGCTTGCTGATATTGATGATTTCCTTCTCCAAGGCCATCTGCTCGGTAATGTCGTTGACGAAGACGGTAAGGCCGGACACAACGCCGTCATCGTCGAAAATTGGGTTGTAGCGATCTTTGTAGAGGGTTCGATGGAGCGTCGGGGCGCCGTATTCTTCGATCTCAATGAAATGCTCGCCTCGCAAAGCGCGGTCGAAGTTTTTCCGGGCCGTTTCCCGATCAGTTGAGATTGTGATGGCGTCGAGGATGTTCATGCCCATTTCGATATCAGTGCCCCAGAGCGCCTTCATCATCTGCTTATGCGCTTGGGCGAACATGGTATAGCGGTAATGGGTATCGAGCGCGAAAATAATAATATCCATCGGACTTTCCATGATCGAACGTAGCAGACAGTTATTGCGCAAAAGAGCCCTCTCACCCTCTCGCAACGCAATCTCAACTCGTTTGATCTCGGTGATATCGATGATGTAACTCGCTATCAGTTTCTTACCTCTCTGCGCAATTGGGCATTTGATCGTGGTGTAATTGCGTCCGTTCAAATCTTCATCCAGTTGCACCACGGCATTGCTGGCAATGATCACCCGGTCATCAGCGTCAATCTTTGCGGCAAATGTGGACGGAAACAGCTCTGACATGGACTTGCCCCGCAAATCCACACCCGCAAGGCCGAGCAACTCATTATAATTGTCACTGGCTTGAATTACACGGCTGCCGGTGGGGGTTGCTTCCTTGATGCATATGTAGATCGGGGAGTGTCGTATGATCAGCGAGAGCAACTCACGGCTCTCGATCAGCGCATCCTCCGACTGCTTGCGCTCTGTGATGTTCTCGTGAATAACAACCACCCAATTTTGTCTTTCCTCCAGCGGTAGCGCATTCATGCAAAACCACCGTTGCTGGTCTGCAGAATGGCTGGGATACTCCAATGAAAAGGATGACCGCGCACCGCTAATGACTGCGCGAATGCCCTGCAACTCCGCTGCGAGTTCGTTCGTCGGTGAGTTAATGGCCGTTTGGCACGCCGTAAAATAGTTTCCCCCCACACGTACCTTTTCGAAAAGGCCGCCAATTTCACAGGCATAGCGCCGACATGCTTCATTGACGATCTTGATGTTCCCCTTTTCGTCAAGCACCACAATTAGCGCAGAGAGTGAATCAAGCACACATTGCGCGAGCGCCTCAGTCTTACGCAACGTTTCATCCTGCGTTTGTTTGCGGGCGGTAATGTCGGCGAAGGATACGACGACTGCGTATGGCCGGGTTTCCCCCTTCCTTACCATCGGTTCAGCGTTGATATTGATCCATCTTTTTGATCCATCAGGCAGATGAAGCCCCATCAGCACATCGTGGCAAGCCTGCCCCGTTCGCAGACTGACCATTGCCGGATGGTCTTCGCCGGGGAAGACGGAGCCGTCTGCGCGCACAGCTTGCCAACGCGGGTCAACCGAAGTCAGTCCCATGATCTCATCGCGACTGAGGCCAAGGATCTTTTCCGCATTCAAATTGCAATCGGTGATCCTTCCGTCTGCCGCTTGGACAACCACGCCATCCGTCATGACATCAAAGATTGAGCGCTGACGCATCTCGATATCCCGCAGTTCGGTGGTCAACTCTCTGGCCATCCGCAATGCCTTGAATCGGGTGTTGAGCACGGAGAAGAACAACCCTGCCAGCAATACGCTGGCGCTTGTTCCACCGAACAGCATAAGCCAGACTCTGTCGTAATTCGCCGTGGCTAACTGGTTGCCGTTCCGCGTGAAACGCAGAGTCCATTGACGACCGGCTGAAACGACCTCGCTTTTCAAAGTCAATGGCGATGCCGCCCCCGTATGTTGAGCCTCGCCGGGCTGGCTGTCGTAAAGAAGCGTATCGGAAGACACCTTGTTGCTGTCGAAAACTTCCAAATGAATTCGTTTCGCGCCGGTTATATCCCATCTTCCCAGGATGCCTTGCATAAGGTCGTTCATCCGATAGGGGCTATAAACCCAACCCACGAGCGCATTGCGTCTTTGGTCGATAGTATCATGCGCCATTCCCACCCGATACACCGGCACATACATCAAGGTGCCTGCCTGGACATTCGTGCCGGTCTCCTGCACCAGAATAACCTTTCCAGAGAGGGCGGCTGAATCTTGGTCTCTTGATCGTTCCATCGCTGTCCGACGCACCGGTTCGCTGAACATGTCGTAGCCAAAGGCGCGAAGATTCCGGTTTGTAAAAGGTTCAAGGTAGATGATTGAGGAGTATATCTCCCGTTCGCCCTCGGGATGCACTTGGTAGTGCGGGAAGCCCTCAGTGCGAATCTCCTGAACATGTTGCGCGAGGTCTTGCTTGGGAATTACCAGCGCAAACCCTATGCCTTCAATGCCAGGGAGATTCTCGTCAATCTTCTGACGCTCGGTGAAGCGGTGCCAATCCTCACGGCTAACGTCCCCCGAGTGATCGAAAAATGCCGATCCGCTCCGAAGTATCTGTTCGTGGGCGTTGAGTCGGTCGAGAATCTTGCTCTGGATTTCGTTGCAGACGGAATCGAACTCCAGTTTTGCTTCCTGATCCACTTCCAATTTGGTGTAATAGGCAACCAGAGTGGTGACAATCAAACCTGCCAGCAGCAGAGCCCAAACCTGCCACATCCTGCGGTGGCCAGCGCCAATGGACGATTTTATGATTTTGTGTTCAGGCTGGTTCATGATTTTCATCGTGTTTTCGTGTCAAAATCGGGTTCACTTTGGACGTTTGCGTTCCCTTTTTCAACGCTTTTGCATCTCAAGATTGTTTAGGCTTTTTGCTTCAACCACTTTTCCAAGACCGCAACTGTCGAGTGTTTATAAAATTGCCCGGCAGCATCTGGGATGGATTGAATGTCCCTGCTTCATTGACACTCGGCAACGAGTGGGATATGCCGAAGCCATTCTGCCAGGACTATGCCTTTTCCGTATCTATCCAGCGGATGGCATAGCTGACGAGCTCTGTCGCATTCTTCAGATTAAGCTTCTGCTTGATGTTGGCGCGATGGGCATCCACTGTTTTGATGCTGAGGTGCAGTTGCAGGGCGATGTCGCCCGTGCTGTTGCCCTGCCCTAGAAGCCGGAGGACCTCGAACTCTCGATCACTTAATTTTCGGAACGGTGAGGCGCTGCATTGCTTGGATGGGCAAGACAAACCATCCAGAAATGTCGCCGTAAGTTTCGGGCTGAGATAAACCTGTCCGCGCAAAACCAGTCGGATGGCGGCGATGATGTTTTCTCCGCCGGATTCCTTCATTATGTAGCCACGGGCACCGGCGCGCAAGGCCCGCTCGGCGTAGATCATTTCGTCATGCATCGAAACCACGAGGATGGAAAGGTTGGGCTGGAGGGCGAGCACGTCGCGAACGAACTCGAACCCGCTGCGCCCGGGCATGGTCAGATCAGTCAGGAGCAAATCGGGCTTGGACTTGGAAAGCTGCCGGAATGCCTCGTCCGGAGTGCATGCTTCGCCGCAGATCTCAAGGTCCGGTTCACTGTCAATGAGTCGTGCCAAACCCAAGCACACGACCGGATGATCGTCCACAATGAGGATTCGCCGTTGGGTCAAAGCGACAAGAGTGTTATTCGCATTCATATTCAGGCTGAGTAATCTTCCATCCGCGCGATTGTCCGGATTGCGCTGGATTGTTGTGGACTGATTCTGGTTTTGCCACGCATTTCCAGTCGGCTTCCCGGCAGTGTGCAAGTAACAGTGACTCCCTGTCCTGCATTGGACTCAACTTTCAACTGGGCGCCAATGCGATTGGCGCGGTGTTTCATCACTTGCAAGCCCATTCCGGTCGGCAGCCTCAGTCCGTTGGAAAACCCTTTGCCGTCGTCGGAAATTCGCAGGCTCACCTCCTCTTGCTGTGTCAGGTGAATGGTCACCAGACTGGCATGGGCATGTTTGACAGCGTTATTGACTGCTTCCTGGGTGATGCGATACAGGTGATCGGCGACTGCGGTGTCGCGGAATGACACGGGTTCCGGACAAACAAACCGGCACTCCACCCGGCCAGACAAAGAAATGGTTTGCGCGAGCCTTGCCAGCGCGTCTGGCAGTCCGTGCGTGGTGATCTCGAATCCCGTCAGATCATGAGCCAACATTCGGATTTGACGAATGGTTTCGCGCATGAATTGCCGCATCTGCGCCGTCCTTTCCTTCAACTCCGGCAGGCTGGCGGGAAGGTCTTTTTGGAGCGATGAGCACATCAGTTCAATCGCGGTGAGCTGCTGGCCAAGGCCGTCATGCAATTCCTCGCCGATGCGACACTGCTCGCGCTCGCTGATATTGATGATTTCCTCTTCCAAGGCCATGCGCTCGGTCATGTCGCTCACGAATACCGTCAGGCCGAGCACAACGCCGTCATCACCAATAATGGGGCTGTAGCGATCTTTGTAGATGGTTCGGTAGAGCATCGCGTCGCCACATTCTTCGATCTCAATAAAACTCTCGCCCTTCAAAGCGCGGTCGAAGTTTTTGCGGGCCTTTTCGCGATCCGTCAAGTTCGTGATGGCGTCGAGCATGTTCATTCCCACTTCAATATCAACACCCCAGATCGCCTTTACTGTCCGCTTATGCTCCTGGGCGAACATGGTATAGCGGTAATGGGTATCAAGCGCGAAAATAATAATGTCCACCGGACTTTCGATGATCGTGCGCAGCAGAGTGCTATTGCGCAATGCGGACTCTTCTCTCTGTTGCAACACTTGGTTCATCCGGGCCAATTCGTTGGTTCGTTCCTGCACGCGTTGTTCCAGTTCATCATGCGCCATTTGGAGGGCCAACTCTGCCTCTTTGCGCGCTGAGTTGTCGATTACCACGACGAGACACCCGGACACGCCATCCGCGTCACGCGCGCCGGTAGCCTCCATCCGCACCCAAACGGGGGAGGCGTTCTTGCGCTGCATCCTCAACTCGCACGTCCGCAACGTGCCTGTTTCAAAGGGTTGTTTGCTGCACAGGTAATAAATGTCCTGATCGGCGGGGAGGATAAAACGGTCTAGCCGCTGCTTGACCAACTCGCCTCTGGTCACGTCCAATAGGTTGGCGGCGGCAAGATTTGCTTTCAAAATCACCCCTTTTTCGCCGAGGTTGAAATAGCCCACGGGGGCATGATCATAAATGTCGAAATACTGTGCCCGTGAGACTTCCAGCGCGGCCTGCGTTTGGCGCAGTTGTTCATTCTGCATCTCCAGCTCAATCTGATGGACTTCCAGTTCGTGGATCACCTGTAGCGCGTCCTGTGGAATCGGCGATTTCCAGGCATTCGGCTTTGCAGTTGCGACTTTCCTCTCCGCCCGATCTCGTAGGGTGGCAGGATTAACCAGTTCGTGAATGCTTGTTGCGGACTTCTTGGAAGGCTTCATATGTCAGACAAGTTTCCTTTTTCGATGGCGAGCGCAGATTGCGCAACCGTTGCTCACAGGTTGACAGCGCGTTGGCTGAAGAGCGGATGGCAGTCTGCCAGTATGTCTTTGGACGTTTTGGTGGGCACGAAGCCTTGCGCTTATGCCCGGAATGCGAACTGCCCGGAATGCGAACTGCCCGGAATGCGAACTGCCGTTTATCATGGCAGTTGGCAACTCTTCTCCCTTGACTGGCATATTCATACAAGTCCTTCGGATAGTCAAGATATTTTCAGTCTACGCTAAAGATCAATTTGCCTCGTTATCACCCTCATTGCAAGGTTTAATCGGCAATGTTGGAAAACTTGGTCTGCAAAAGCGGCGTCCAACAAGGCCAGTGCCTGGGGAGCATCACGCATAACTGACTCAGTGTTCATAAAATGCTTCCGAAAATGAGCGAGCGTCGGCGAAGACATGTTTTGGTAAAAATCATTCGTGAACGAGAGCCGGTTGTTCAATACCGAGCGCATTGCGATTTCGGGCCCGGTGATTTTGGCGCCAAACCATTCCAGTTTCCTTGTCGCGACGGAGGCACCGCCAAAGGTCTCAAGCGGGTTCTCGAACAACTCGAATCCGTGCGGCATCGTCCTTTTCCCCGCTGGCACTCGCACACCCGCGACGGCAACTTCCAGCCAGCGCGAGAAACATTCTCTCCTCCAAGAAGGGAGAAACTTCAGGGTTCATGTCGGACGTGAGCTTGACATGCGTGTGTTTAACGATGTTGATTTCCCCTTGGCTCCTGCCATCTTGGTTATTTCGGCTTTTTTTGCCGATGCCAATGGGCGGTCAAGCACATTTTTTGCGTCTTCGGGAGAGCCGGGCAAACTTCGCGCAGATCGGCCTCGGTTGCTGGTTGGGGGTGCCGACGGTTGAACGGTCGCTATCTTCGGTTTGGTTTCAGCCTCCAGCAACGGCTTGGCGCACATCGGAACACTGTGTGTCAGTTGGGCTTCGGCTTGGAGCCAGAAACCCAAGTCCTGACCCGTCGGCGAGCCGGCTTGTTTCCAAAGCAAGTAAGCGTGACAAGCAATGTCGTCGTGGTTTGGTTTGGCAGTGAATGTATCGTCGTTTTTCATAGTATGTTTTTAAATAATCAGGTTCAGGGCTTTACTCAAACATCCAATTGGCAATGACGGCTCCAGAAGCGGGAAATGGAGCGCATGGTGACTTGGGGACATGTGTTTACGATGACCGCCCTCAATTTGAGCTCAGGGTGCATGGGAGCGCACGTTTCCGAGGTGACACTCCCGGATGTTCCTTTGAACTTGAAAATTGCGCGCATAAAGGAAGGTTACGCGAAGCCAAAGCGTGGTAAATTGGGATTTAGGATGTTTTCTGATAGGGGAATCCATTAGGTTCAAGGAGATATACTACGGGTGGTGGATTCGCATTTAACCATGCCCCGCCAAGCCGCTACAGGCTGCGATGGGTGGCGTCTTTGAATACCCAGATACTACAAAATGCAGGAAGAAAACCTTGTATGGACTTCCTTGGGAGACGAACGGTTTTTGGTATCAGGACAGTCTCAATTATTTTCCCTGACATCAGGAAGGTTAGTCGTGGTAACTGGGGCACATGCCATCACGAAGCCAAAGGAGCAGCGGTCAATTCGTATGTCACAATTCATTGGTATCTGCCAACCGTCGAAGACGCCCCGACTGGCGAAAGCCCTCGAAATAGGTGGCAACCTGTTCGTCCAAGTAAGCCGCGCATGACAATAGACCCATTTCAATGTTCCGCTGTCGAGCCGCTTCCATTGAGTGGAGTGGATTGCTTTTCCCGACCCATCCGACTCCGCAATCTTCTTTGGAATGGCAACAGACCCGCTTGACGGGGCCAGACCCGTTGGCCGCCCGCGCCTCCAAACGGCTGAGTACCGATGGTCAGATGGCAACCCAGTTTACTCCAACTTTCCTGCGGCAGGCGTTGGACACGATACCCCTGTGGCGCGGAAATCATGTCGCGGTGAAACAACTGGTAGAGGACTTTGCCCGATATCCGTATATCCGTATATCCAGCGTTTGGGCGATACTGATGTCCTGCTGGAAGCGATGAGGGACGGGGTTTCATCGGTGACTTGGCGAGCGGAGACGTTCGGTTTTGCGGAAGCTTTTGACGAAGCTGGCGGTCGTTATCTGGGGTTACGCGGCGGTCAGGTGCTGGCGTTTGGGCCGGATGCGGTTGGGCTTCTGGTGAGGAGTTCGGTAGCCGATTTCCAACTCGAAGCAGATCGCCCGAAGCCGCAATTGCAGGTGCCCGGATCGGCGAAACCACTTGCATCAACCGGTGGCGGGAAGTTGTCGAAATCATCAAGTGAGGGTGGCCAGCTCTGAAAAACTCCAATCCGCCGACTCATTTTTTCGGTAGCGTGAAGGTCGATGCTGCGATGATCAGCCAAGATGTCGGAACGATTGCGAATGAGATTATTCAGCACCTGGCACACTCCCAAACAGTGAGATCGTGGTAACCGTGGAGATTCAGGCAAGGGTTCCGTCGGGAGTTCCTGAGCACATTGTACGCACCGTTTCGGAGAATTGCCGCACGTCTGAAAATCACCAGCCAGGGGTTCGAAAAGGAATAAGAGCATAAGACTTGATGCGTCCACATGTATGCCGATAACGGATTTCAGAACTCGTTGGGCGAAGAAAGTAATTGTTTTGTTACTTATTTTGAACGAGATGAATAGCTGAATTTAGGCAACAGTTTTTGCGCGTTCGTGGATGTGCAATTTGTTCTTGCAACAGGTTCTTGGATGAAATGGTAAAGCCAGAACCATATTCAATTTCAGCGGATCAGAACCAATTAATTATGTTGTGCGATGCCAATTTTATACACGAGTTTGTACGTCGTGTTTATAGGCAATGCATTTTCAAAAGGCAATTAGTTTTGTATTCCAGAGAATCAAAACCATAGTGCAACGGATGGTTTTGCAATCCAATGGGCGAACAAGAATCTTCCCCCGGTTCGTTGTCAGATGCCAAACGGCAGGGCTTGGTACAGCTCACACATTAATTCGGAGCGCGAATGCTGGACAGGATTTGAGGGTAATTCGTGAAGCGATTAAGACAAGACTCAAACAGATTTATCGCCGCAATTAACTAAGGATGGAATTGGGGCAATTTGGTTCTTTGAGGCGCAGATTGTATTGTCCCGGAAACGAGTTATCTTTCGTGTGGCGCTTCGCTGTTGGTTGATGGCGAGCAGTGCCTTTACGTTTTGTTAAGCAATGTACAATTGAGATGCCCAAGTCCTTGAGTTTCGTGCGCCACACTATTTGCCGCCCTATGTTCCAGAAAGCGGTGTG
>CAIUEN010000220.1 GCA_903898185.1 uncultured Verrucomicrobiales bacterium | reverse complement strand
GCAATATCAGAAATGACACCAAAACGGACTTGATCCCAAACGTAAAAATGTTATGAACTTAACCGCCTCAGGGGTGGGTGATTTTGAACCCGCAAAAAGTGGGTGATTTTCACCCGCAAAATGACAGGATTTGGGTGTCAACCGGATAGGCATGGCTGTAAGCTCCTACTACAACTACCCGCTGAGCGGTCGCATGAAAGCAAAAACAGAAACTCTCTGGCACAAGTGGCGCAAGTCAAACCCAGCCAACATGTGATGCCCGATGGCAGTGGACGTCCCGTGAGGCTTTTTCTCTCAGATCGAGACCGCCTCAAATCACCTCAAGTCACCCACCCCGGAGGGCAACAACGCAAAAAAATCCGCTTTCGAGGAATTAAACTTGCGAGTGTTCCCTCCCCCGTTTTTGCCGGTTTTAGAGAGGTCTGACTTTTTACGCCTCTGGGTGGGGCAATTTACGTGAGCGGCATAGGCCAAATGGCGGGCACAATCCTCGGCAGCACGGAAACCACCTTCTATGTGTTGGCTGTTTACTTCGGCTCAGTGGGAATTCGCCGAACCCGCCATGCCGTTGCGGCTGGCTTGCTGGCAGATGCGGTCGGAATTATCGCCTCCGTAAAAATTTGCCAGTTGATGTTTCATTGACCAGTCCCGCACCCGAGCCGCTTTG
Organism: uncultured Verrucomicrobiales bacterium; assembly: GCA_903898185.1. Taxonomy (GTDB): domain Bacteria; phylum Verrucomicrobiota; class Verrucomicrobiia; order Limisphaerales; family Palsa-1400; genus CAIUEN01. Next base: position 11,196 of record CAIUEN010000220.1, on the reverse strand, counting down.
CGACGCAAAAAACCCGCCTTCGGTGAAGCCGAAGACGGGAAAAACAAACTATGACAAACTATGAATTCGCGGCGCAGATGATTCCTTCATACCTGCAATTGGCTGCCAAGACTTGGTAGCCAATTGCAACAGCGCCGCCCTTACATGTTATATCGGATCAATTGTGAATGACTTTAGAACAAAGTTGCAATTTTTTTGCAATTTTTTTAACTATTCAGGTTAAATGGAGAAATTAGCGTCTCGCTGACGCTCGCCGGAGGGATGGGCACAGGCAAGGATGCCTATGCTACGTGAATAGTTACGAATTTTTTCGTAACTCTTCAGATCATGGTGGCAGCCGACGCCAATTGCCTTAAGACAAAGGGCAAAATGCCGCCGTGCTGGTAGTAATCGATTTCAATGGGGGTGTCGATGCGACAGCGGACGGCGACATTTTCGATCTTTCCGTTCTGGCGGGTGATGCGCAAGATGAGGTCCTGCTGCGGCTTCAATGAGTCATTCAGCCCCCCTATGTCAAACACTTCAGTGCCGTCGAGCTTGAGGCTCTGGGCGGACGCGCCTTCCTTGAATTGCAGCGGAAGGACACCCATGCCGACGAGGTTCGAGCGATGGATGCGTTCAAAGCTTTGCGCCACCACGGCCCGGACACCCAGCAGGCGGGTGCCTTTGGCTGCCCAATCCCGCGAACTGCCTGTGCCATACTCGGTCCCGGCCACGATGATGAGCGGAGTTCCGGTTTGGGCGTAGCGCATCGCGGCGTCGAAGATGCTCAAAGCCTCGCCGGTGGGCTGAAATCGGGTGATGCCGCCCTCAGTTCCAGGAACCATCAGGTTCTTAATCCGCACGTTTGCAAATGTGCCGCGTGTCATGATGCGGTCATTGCCGCGTCGCGAGCCGTAGCTGTTGAAATCCGCAAAGCTCACGCCCTTTTCGATCAAGTGCGCGCCAGCGGGCGAGGTCTTCTTGATGCTGCCGGCTGGCGAAATATGATCGGTCGTCACGCTGTCGCCAAAGATTCCCAGCGGTCGAGCGCCCTTGATTTCGGCGATCCGGCCCGGTTGCATATCGAACTTCGTGAAGAAGGGCGGTTCTTGGATATAGGTGCTCCGGGTGTCCCATTGGTAAACCTGTCCCACTGTGGTCGGGATTTCGTTCCATTTGGGATTGAGCTTCTCGAAATCGCGATACAGCGCCCTGAAAACCTCAGGCTTGAGCGCTGACTTCATCGTTTCCCGAACCTCGGCCAGGCTGGGCCAGATGTCCTTGAGAAAAACATCGTTTCCATTTTCTCCCTTGCCAATCGGTTCTGTGGTGAGGTCGATCCCAACCCGTCCTGCCAATGCAAATGCGACTACCAACGGCGGAGACATCAGGAAGTTGGCCTTGATGTTCTGGTGAACGCGGGCCTCAAAATTGCGGTTGCCGGAGAGCACCGATGCTGCGATGACATCGTTCTTGACGACAGCCTCCTCAATTGGAGCCGCGAGCGGACCGGAATTGCCAATGCATGTCGTGCAGCCGTAACCGACCAGGTTGAAGCCGAGCTTGTCCAGATACGGCTGCAAGCCGGTTTTTTCAAGGTAATCGGTGACTACTCGCGATCCAGGCGCCAGCGACGACTTGACCAGCGGTTTGGCCTTGAGTCCCTTTTCGACTGCTTTTCTGGCAAGCAACCCCGCCGCGAGCATTACGGATGGATTGCTGGTGTTGGTGCAACTCGTAATCGCCGCGATGAGGACGCTGCCGTGGCTTATCACGCCAACACCGTCCGTGCCAACCGGGAATGCGCGTTCCAGATCCGCAGCCGCCTTGCCGAAGCCACTTTCGGTCACCGGCTTGGAAAATGCCTTATTGAATTCGTTCTTGAGTTTGCCAAGCTCAATCCTGTCTTGGGGCCGTTTCGGACCCGCAACACTCGGAACGATGGTCGAGATGTCCAAGTCCAAGTCCGACGAATAGTGGATATCGCCTTTGCGGGGAATGCCAAACAATCCCTGTGCGCGGTAGTAATTCTCGTAAATGGCGCATTGTTCTTCCGAGCGGCCGGTCTGGCGAAGGTATTCGATGCATTCGCCATCGATTGGGAAGAAGCCCATCGTGGCGCCGTATTCCGGGGCCATGTTGGCGATGGTGGCGCGATCCACAACCGCCAGCGCTGCGGCTCCCGGGCCGTAGAATTCGACGAACTTGCCCACGACCTTGGCCTTGCGTAGTGTTTCAGTCACGGTCAGGGCGAGATCGGTTGCCGTAACACCTTCTCGCAACGAGCCGGTAAGATGAACGCCAACGACATCTGGCGTGAGGAAATAGACGGGCTGGCCAAGCATGCCAGCTTCGGCTTCGATGCCGCCGACGCCCCATCCGACAATGCCAATGCCGTTGATCATCGTGGTATGGGAATCAGTTCCTACCAAGGTATCGGGATAATAGAGGGTTTGTGAGCCCGGAGCCTGCGCGGACAAAACTCCTTTTGCCAGATATTCCAAGTTCACTTGGTGGACAATGCCAATGCCAGGCGGCACGACCTTAAACGTGTCGAATGCCTGCATGCCCCACTTAAGGAACTGGTAACGCTCGCGGTTGCGCTGAAACTCGAGGTCCAAGTTGCGCGCCATGGCGTCGGGCGTCCCCGCAAAGTCCACTTGTACCGAGTGATCCACGACCAAATCAACCGGCACCAATGGTTCAATCAACTTCGGGTTCTTGCCCAGGCGCACCATGGCCGAGCGCATGGCCGCAAGGTCAACCAGCAACGGCACTCCGGTGAAATCCTGCAACACGATACGGGCAACGATGAAAGGAATTTCCTGGGTCCGCTCCGCCTTGGGCTTCCATTGGGCCAACTCGCAAATGCTGGTCTCGGTGACCTTCTTGCCATCGCAATTGCGCAACACGGATTCGAGCACCAGTCGAATGGAGACGGGCAACTTGGAAATCGGACCAACTCCGGCGGCTTCCAGTGCTGGCAGGGAATAGAACGAGCCTTGTTTTCCGTTGCCCAAGTCGAATTTTTTCAGTGTGTCGAAAAGGTTGTGCATGTTGATTATAATGTTTTCCGCAGCCAATGATGCGACTGAGCCAGAATGATGTCTGTCCGCTGTGGTGTCAAGGACTTGGAACATTTCACCAGCAATTCTCATCAGCCTGTCACTTAACGGGGCAGTCACCGTTTCCATTGATTATGGTTTCAAGATAGGTTCTATCCTGACCGTCACCGGAGAAAAGGATATGGGCGTCGGCATATCTGGCTTTGTCCCAGTCGGGGCCGTGTTTCTTGCGCAGATCGTCAAATGGCGTGACGGAGATGATGAACGAATCCAACAGCAATTTGCTGTTCTTGGATTTCTTGCGAGCATCTGGAATTTGGCTCTGAAGCTTTTTATGGAGACTGGCTTTGGCATTGGTGGAGGGGTGCTCTTCAAGCAACATGCCGTGCGGCTCAATGAACACAAGACGCTGCTTATCGCCCTCTATCACCCACAGGAGGAAGTCGGGGTAGAAACCATTGTCCTCGAAAAAGCCAATGCCTTTGCCGCGACTCAGATTGCGCAGAAGAAAGAGTTCCTTCCCTTTGAGAATGGGTGGTTCGGCCTGGCAAAACTGGATCAAGTCATCGACAAAACGCCGTTCACTCTCGTTTAGTGCCGGGGGGACTGAACGCGTTTTGCTGCGCTTGGTAATCAAGAGCGGCTGATACAAGTGCCGGTCGAAGTGGATATTCGGCAGGTCGCTCCAGAGCCGGGCCATCGCCTTTTTCCACTCGGTGATGGCGTCATGGACAGTTTGCATGAGGCCCTTGTCGCTCCTCGGGACTTTGACGACGTAGTCCTGGAAATTATCGTCGTCCTTCTTGAGCGGCTCATAGATCATCTTGGAGGAGTCCCACCGCTGCTGCTGTTTGCGGTAGAAACTCTCGACGTATTTTTTGAGCACACCAGCCATGACGGTTTGCAGTCGCTGGACATGTTCGACGCGAGTGGGTTTCAGAAGGAGTTCATCGCACACCAAACTGTAGAGTTTCGGCGCGTTCGCGGCGAGAATCTGGCGCGGATGTTCCGGGCGAATGAGGAGATTGTGAAAACCGCGTTCCTCTTTGAATTCCAGCATGTCGATATAGAGGCGTTCCCAATCGAGCCACGCAAACTGGTCCGGCTGCAACCAGCGTTCAACCCCGCCGACATAGCTGGAGCTCTGATACACCCCCCCCGTGCTGCCGATGCTTTCGACGCGGACAGAGATATCCATGACCACCTTCGCCGCTTCCCAAGGCTGAAGCATGATGCGCTCACTGATATTGAAACGGCTTTCCTTGGGCAGTCGTGGCGCAATCAACTGTTTTTTCAGGAAATCGTCGTTGCGCTTGATGGGCAACTGGAGTTCAAGCTCGCCCAGCGGTTCAACGCCTTCGCGCTCCAGGTAATCCTGAAACTGCGTCATGTAATTGGCGCGAATGGCGAAGATGTTCAGCCGTTCCAGCAAATCAATGCCAACGGGATGCGCGCCGGGCAGAGCGGAACTGCGTTTGAGACTGCGGTTGAGCCCCTTCAAACGGACGCCACGCCCAAAAAGCTGAATGATTTCCGAGCCTTCGCTGCGTCCAATGTTCAGCAGCCCCATGTTGGTGACGCGCCAGCTATCCCAGCCCTGCATGAATTTCTTTGCGCCAATGAGGATGTTGATGCGCGAATCGGGGTTCTTGATGTTCTCGAATAGCCCCTCGGCAATCTGGTCTTCAGCGACTTCGACCTCTGGACACTCGGTTTCGATGAGGTCTTTGAAGCTGGCCGTGTCGCCAATGTAAACCAAGCCGAAGTAATTCTCCGCCCCGCCGACTTTCAAGCCGAGTTCACCCGCCTTGCCTTTGATGTCGCCGACATGGAGCATGCCGCCTTTGGTCGAAGGAGTTTGAAACACGCGCCCCAAAAGGTCGCGGTAAATCAACTCACTGTCATCACTCCATGCCTTGAGTTGTTTAAAGCGTCCATCGAAAACGTCATGCCCGCCTTCGTCCTTGATGCCGCTTTCGCCCGCAAGAATCTTTGTGATGGCTCGTTGCGCCCATCCGCGTGGGTTGCGCAGGAAATCATCGAGAAATTTCACCACGGTCAAAACATCCGATTCCCTTGCCTGTTTGTTATCCTTGGATTTGTTGACGGTGCTGCCGACGAAAACCCAAAGCGGATCGGCAAGATTATACCGCAACATTGCCTCAGACCTGGTCTGAAACGCCCGTTTCTGCTGAAGGAACGTGAGCAGGTTGGCAAGGAGAAGCGTCCTGGTTTCATCATCGGTGGTCTCTCGCCTCAGATTGAGCACCTCGAAATCCTTGCCGAAACCGTCGCCAAAAAAATACTTGTAGGAGTAATCGAACAGGATGGCCTTGCCATACTCCTGTGTCATCTCGTCGTCACGGGCGGTGGTCATCGCCTGGCCAAAGGTGGCGCTGTATTCAAAAGTGAAGCCTTTGTTGGCAAGCTTGTCGCGAAAGCCAAGCCATTTTCCAGCCTCGCTGCTTGCGCCCTTGTGGCCTTCGTCCACGAAGATCAGATTATTTCCTTCAAACGCCTCTACTGGGACGCTGACGCCTGAGCCTTTCTTTTCTGCGACCAGCTTCGTGATTTCAATCACGCGCACGGTGTTCTTCTTGACGGACTCAAAGCCGCTGTCTTCGAGCGAAAACCGGGCGCACGGGATGCCCACCGCCTCCATATTTTCGAGGTGCTGTTGTGAAAGCCCTTCGTCCGGGGTCACGAGGAGGATGTTGTCGATGGCATCCGGACAGTAGTGCAGGAACTGCCGGTAATGGAAGTGCATCAGAATGGTCTTGCCACTGCCGGTGGCCATCCAGAAAGCCAGTTTGCGCAATTCCTCAGCCGTAAAATCCAGGTCTGTCGGATCCAATGCGCTGCGCCGCCGGTTGCACTCGTAAACAAACTGTTCCAATTCCTTCCGCAATGCCGCCTGGTGATTGAAACGGCGATCCAGGAACAATTCGGTGATCAGCAACGAGAGGTGTTGGAAATACCGGAGCGTCAACCGCTCCTTGCGATGCTTGTTGAAGTGGTTCAGATGCGAGCGGATATTAGCGTCGTAACGCTCCAAGTCTTCCGACGGAACGAGGCATTTCGCCCCGAGTGATGCCAGCGCCTGGACGATGAAGGATGTCCCTTTGCTGTCGAAGCCCTCGTCCCGTTCGCGCAAGTCATCAAGCATGGCCTTATTCGACGCATAGCCGAGCTTGTGGACGGCCCATGACGCCAAGACGAGGCGCTGCTCCAGTTTCATGTAATCGCTCGCGGGCATGGCTTATTCCTCGTTGAACATGCGGCGCTTGAAGACTGGATCGAGCGACCGGGCCCCCTCAATGAAACTGTCTGTGTTTACGAAAACATCCTCTGCGCCCTCGGTGAGCTTGTGCTTGGTGACAAAATCGAGGTCGGCTTCGAACTCTTTCTTGCCCCATCCACGCGTGGCGCGCCAGAGGATGACCGTTTCGCGGCCATCGGCTTTGCCTCGATAAACCAAATATCGCGCTCCCTTGTTGTCATGCACGGTGCGTGATGTGACGTGAAGGCCAATAAGATAATTGAACGTCTCCGGCAAATCGACGGATAATGGCTGGTCCTTGCCGTGACGGCGGAGTTTGTAATCGAACGGCGAGTCAAGTTTAGCGACATTCAGCAACGTCTCGCTATGCTTCGTCTCAAAATCGAGAAGATAGCTCAGGACGTAATCATCCAATTCGAGCATCTTCTGATCGTCTGCCGGCTGGAAGCTGATGTTGTCGAGGGCGTCCTCGTAGGATTCGAGACGGAAATATTTGAAGGCGTGGCTTGAGCCTTGGCGTGAGACTGGTTTGCCGTCTTTCCAGTCCACTGAGTAGATGACCTTCTGCAGGCGCGGTTTAATTACCGTGTCAAAATGATCAGCAACTTCCACAAGCAGATATTTGCGCTGAACTTCGTCCTCTCGATTTAGCTCCATGACCGCATGCCCTGTTGTCCCGCTTCCCGCGAAGAAATCCAGCACGATCGGTGTTGAATCTTCCGTTTGGTCCAACTTCAATGCTCTGACAACGAGTTGGACTGGTTTTGGGTTGTCGAAGACATCTGCTCCAAACAAAGCTTTGAGGGTCTTCCCCCCATCATCCGTTGTTCCGGTTTCTTTGTAGCCCCAAACATCGACTGGAACCATCCCATCCGATACCTGCGACAGAAACGTTTTCAGTCGCGGAAACTCGTAACCGCCAGTTTCGCCCCAATAGAGGCGATTGTCTGCAACATGTTGTTTGTGGGTTTCTGGATCGTATTTCCAGGCGTGCGTCGGATGCTCAACGTCAACACCTGTGATCGGGTTGCGAATCCTGTAAACCAAGTTCTGCCGTTCTGTCTTGGTCGCAGGGTTGACGTAAGACGAACTTATCCACAGTCCTCTGACATCCTTGTCCGGATTAGAATAATGGCCTTTTGATTTCTCAGATCGTCCCTCCTTGACCTCCATTAAGCGCTCAGACGATCGGTAGCAGAGCACTGTATCCTTGAGACTGTAAAATCTTTTGGCATTATTGCTGCGCGTGTAACGCTTCTCCCATGCGATGTCAGCCAAGAAGTTGTCAGAACCGAAAATGCGGTCACACAGCAACCGAAGGCGTGACACCTCGACAAAGTCAATCGCCGTGAAGATCAGCGACTTGGGATGGAGCAGAGTGCGCGCTGCTTGGAAAGGAGCTTCAATCATGCTCAGCCAGGAAGAATGCTGGTAGGAGTCCTTGTACATGAAACCGTCTGTTCCGGTGTTGTAGGGTGGGTCAACAAACACGATCCCTATTTCAGATCGATAACGAGCTTGAAAGAGGTTGATAGCATTGAGGTTCTCGCCCCGTACCACAACGCCGTTCAAGGCTTCATCAATTGATCTGGCATTGTTTAAGAATGCTGGGGAGGTGAGAAGAGTGTCTTCAAACTTCGACGTAAAGAATTGAGTGTTGATTACGAGATTTCGCTGTGACTTGAGAAAATCAACCTGCAGCGGCTCGCTGAATCCTGGCTGTGTCGTGTCACGTTCGATTTCATGGATGAAGAATAATCGTTTCCATTCCTCAATTTGCGCCTTGTTCTTCGTGATCTCGGGGTACAACTCTTCCGGCACGCGATCAAGCGTCACGCAGTAGTGAACTTCGGTGACGAACTTCTTTTTTTCAAAAAGCCGTTTCTGGAAATTCTCAATCTGCGCGACAAAGGTGATGATCTTGCGCCCGATCCCCTTGATGGCGCGAAGCATCTGAAACCAGCTTTTTGCTCGCGTCTCGCCGCCCATCTCCAGATCGTCGAGATTGAGCACTTCATTCTTGATGTAAAAATCGAGTTCCCGCTCCAGAAAACCTTTAAGATCCTTGTGAATGAAAAAGTCAGAGCTGTTGGCGCGGGTATAAACACGCAAGTAATGATCGAGAAGCGAGACCGGGTTGCCGTCCGCGTCCTTGCGTTTTTCGTGGAGCAGCGCCGCGAGCGCGTCGGCATTTTTCTTCACTGCCGGCTGAATGGCGATCACTGCGTCGGCAAGGATGCCCTCCTGGCCTTTCTTCTTCTTGCCGCCAGCCTCCTCAGCGGGTTTGGATTCGCCGTTGCCGTTGCCATTCTCACCCTTCTTTTTTGAGCCGTAGCGGATTTCCTCATCCGTGTTCAGCGGCCGATACTCGAAGGGAATCGTGATGGCATGGGCCGCGTCGTCCACAACCACGTCCGCCACACGCGGCACAAAAAAGCGTTTCGCGCCTTTGACGTTGTTTTGCTCCACGCTGGCATTGCGGAGCTTGAATTGGACGGTCCATCCGCCGTGTTTATAGGCGTAGTCGGTAAAATTCTCGCCCGTCTTGATATAATACTGGTCGGCGTTGGCCCAGTGGAGATGCACTTCCTCGCCATTGTAAGGGATGGCGTATTTGTCGCGCTTGGAATAGCGCCGGAGCGACATGAAATCGCCTTCATCGTAATAACGGCTGAAAAAGGTGTAGAGATGGTTGAGGATGTCGGATTCGAGTTCCTTTGCCGAGCGAGCGCCGCACAGACGTTCTTGAAGCGATAGGTATTGTTTGCCTAGTCTTGATGTTTGGTACTGGATGAGATTGCCCCCGGGGTCAATGGCATCGCCGGGGCTTTCTTCGAGTTCTTCCCGGATTTTGGCCGCGACCGCGTCAAACTCGCGGCGGGCAGCGGCCTCGTCTTTGAGAGCGCCGGATCCAATTTCGATGGCGAGGCCATCCATCAGGTCTTTTTCGATGAACCGCTCGATGACGGCCCGCTTCTGGTTCATGATCCGGTAGATGCCGAAATCAAGGTCGGCACAATCGAATTGGAACAACTTCTTAAGCAGGTCCTGGAATTTTTCACGCGGCGTCGGCATACGATGGGGTAAATCCTAGAGGAAAGGGTTGCGGCTTTCGAGCTTTTCTTTGATCGAGTTCTGAAGCAGCGAGGTGTGAATAACTGGCTGCGGGGCTGGCGCACTTCCAAGGCGGCGACAAAGAAGGTCAGAGGAAGAAATTAGCGGTTCGCTGACGCTCGCCGGAGAGAGGGGCACAGGCAAGGATGCCTATGCTACCTGAGTAGTAATTTCTGTTTTCTGCTTTCCCTATATCTGTTTTTTTCGGTTTGGCTTGAAATATGCTTCTAATGTTCTAAGTCAAAACGATATGCCGTCTTTTTCTTATGTCGCGCGGGATGCCGCCTCTGGACGTGAGGTTCGCAGCGCCGTCGAAGCGTCAAGTGAGTCCAATGCGATTGCCGCGCTCCTGAACCGCAACATGCTGGTCATCTCAATTCAGGAGAAGGCTGGCAAGAAGTCCAAAGCCGCCGGGGGGACGGTAGCCCTCCAGGACTTGGTGATCTTCACGCGGCAATTGGCTACCATGATTGATGCCGGCTTGGCGATCGTGCAGTCCCTTCAGGCGCTTGGTGAACAGACGAGCAACAAGATAATGCGCGATATCATCAAAGACGTCACCGCGCGCGTCGAAAGCGGGGATAGTTTTTCGGATGCCTTGCAGAAACATCCAAAAACCTTTAACCGGCTCTATTTCTGTATGGTTGCGGCGGGCGAAAAAGGCGGTCTGCTATCAGAAATTCTCGCACGACTAGCGACTTACCTGGAAAACACGGCGCGCCTTCGCAAAAAGGTCAAATCATCCTTGATGTACCCCACTGTAGTAACCGTTGTAGCTATTGGCATCACCATCCTGCTGCTGGTCAAAGTTGTCCCCACGTTTGCGGAAATCTTTGAAGGGTTCGGCGGAATGAAACTGCCCGCGCCCACCCAGTTCCTTATCGATGTAAGCGATACGTTCCGGCACAATTTTCTGTTCGTTGCTGTGATAGTCGGAGCCTTGGTCAGCGGCTGGATTTACTATCTAAAAACACCAATGGGCAGGGCATTCTGGGACTCCACTCGCATCAAGCTGCCGATTTTCGGCCCCATTGCCCATAAGATTTGCCTGGCTCGCTTCGCCCGGACTTTTGCCTCGCTTGTTCGCAGCGGCGTGCCAATCCTTGAGGTGCTGACCATTGTCCAAAATACGGTCGGCAATGTCGTAATGGAGGACGCCATCAAGGCTGCATCGGGCGATATCGAACGTGGCGAAGGCATTTCCACCTCTCTTGGCAAACACCCGGTTTTCCCGACCATGATCGTTCGCATGATCACCGCCGGCGAGCAAACCGGCAAAATCGACGCCATGCTCGAACGAGTCGCTGATTTCCTGGATGAGGAAATCGAAACCACGCTATCGGGCCTGACGTCGCTGATTGAGCCGTTGCTGATTGTCTTCTTGGGCGTAGTGGTTGGCGGCATGGTCATTTGTATGTTCCTGCCGATCTTCAAACTGAGCGAAATCGCGACCAAGTTCTAATGACAGGCACCCATTGGCTTTGCGTAATCAAATCAGCAGGCAAGAAGGATGTGCGTAATTGTTCAGGTCAGAGGAAGAAATTAGCGGCTTGCTGACGCTCGCCGGAGAGAGGAGCACAGGCAAGGATGCCTATGCTACGTGAAGTCACGGCGGGACAACGGCAGCAATTCTCATTATGTAGGGTAGGCCTCTGGCCTGCCAGCACCTCGTTATCGAGGTGCAGTGATTATTGTGCTGACTGTTGCGGTGCCTCTGGCTCCGCAGGGAGTCGAAAACTTCGTGCGCAGGCAGAT
>CAIUEN010000219.1 GCA_903898185.1 uncultured Verrucomicrobiales bacterium | reverse complement strand
GTCACCAAGGCGTCAGCGCAAGAATCAGCAAAAAGTCATCTACTAAATCAACCATGAGCCAACACGACATCAACTCCCGCCTCATAAAAACGCCAAACAAACCGTCAATCCCCGTCAGCCATACGTCATGAATAAGTCAGATTCCTCGTCACCAATGAGTCTCCATAGAATCCAGAAACCATCATACCAACAATCAAATCAACGTCAGGTCATCAATCAGTTCAACTGCAAGTCATCGGTCAAGTCAGCATCAGTTCAACAGTCAGGTCATCCGTCAAGTCAACGTCAAGTCAACGTCTGAAAATCCCCCACGCCCAAAAAACAGAAAAAGTGGAGAACGCTTAACCCCTATCGCAAGCGATAGGCCGACGGAGCCGGTGTTGCGCCGTTGGCGCGGGGGGTGGGGGTGGGACACGGCAACAAAGACGCCATGAGGGGAAGCTGTTCAGCGACAATTAGAAACGTGGAGAGGAAAAGTAATTGTCGTTGTACAGGAAGCCGAAAAGATAGCCAAGGCGATGGCAATCAGACCAGCCAGCAGCAGATCCCAAAGCTATACTTTGAACGGCTAAGAATGTTACTTTTTTGCACCGAGAAGAAGGAACGATCTTACCCGTTTATAGTATACCAAATCCTACGGTGGCCCGCACCCTTGGATACTCCACAATCTCGTTTTCAGTCTGGTCCATGCTGTTTATCGTCATCCCTCATCGTTTCCTTGAGCGCCTCGAACCGCGTGTCCAAGTCGGTTACGTGGGCTCTGGCGGCATCCAGACCCCCAGCTTTGCCCGCTTGCTTTATCGCCCAAGCGACGGTTCGCAAAGCTTCGCCTTCCGCCGTTGCGCAGGCACCTTTGATTTTGTGGGCTTGCTTTTCAACAATGCGGGCATCGCCTGCGAAGCGCTACAACGCGCTCTGGGATCGGCATTCACAAACAGGGTGCCGCCGATGAACTGGACGAACGGCGCTGTAATACTTGAAGGTGTGAACCTGCCTCGGAATATCACGAACTCCGTTGTGATTGGCAAAGCCAACAAGGTAATGGGTAGCAACAGTCTAACTCTAACAACAACCGGTGTGAAAGCCGGACTGTTTACCGGGAGCGTTTCGATTCAGGAAACGAAGACTGTTAAAACCATTAACGGTGCCGTGCTTCAAAACGAAAATATCGGCTACGGCTGGTTCTTGGGAACCAACCAAAGTGGCAGCGTTTCGGTGATTGGAGATTGACATTTTACGGACATGGGAAGTCAACCATGCTATACTGTGGCTTTAAGAAGCCCTCCGTTGCTAAGCGATGGGCACCGTAAAGCCCATGTCAGATAAGAACGATCTCGGGTTTGGGGGCTTGCATGCGATTATTGCGATGACGGCGGCGGGTAGCGATGCGCAAATTCTTTCTCGACCTCATTAAACCACGGCAAATGCGGTGCATACCAACTTTCCTGCATGATTCCAAGGAAGTCGTTTGCAAACGCAACCTTGTTTGGCTTGCTCGCTGGCCAAATCGAATCCAAAGCGTTCACGGCTGACTCTACCTGTCCGCTATAGATCAACTCCAACAAGAAATCCCAAACCGGTGACGACAGGTGCAAACTGTCATCATGCCAACCTTGATCGAGGAAAAAGTCTTCATCAGCCTGTTCCTCTTCAGTGAGTTTGCGGTTTGAATCGGGGTCTTTCTTTCTACGAGCGATGAACTCGTCGTACCGGGAGAGCCGACCATGCAGTTCCTTGATAGTGGCTTGAATTTGACCGGGTGACGGTGCCTGCTGACGCATCAAGTCACCGGCCAGTTCGTAATGGCCGTTACGGATTCGGAAAATTGCCTCGGTCTTCGGGCTTCCAGCATAGGAGGTGTTCCAATAGGCGTAGGTGGAATCGCAGATGATCATTTCGTAACGCCCGTCGCCATCAATATCACGATAGGACGGGGAGTGGTGCCATGCGGAAATCTGGGCCGTAAGAACAGGCGGATCCGAACACATAATATGTTTCACCGTCGCGCAGCAGTGCATCCCACCCGTGTAATCGTAAATCAGAACGTCGGGAACACCGTCTCCGTCGAGATCGGTTCCGGCTGGTGGTCCATCAAAGCGCGTCCACATATCAGTTCCCGCCTCGCCGGATTTTAGAGGACCCGTAGTAATCAGCCCAGAGCCCTGCCAGGCAAACTGCAGTTTGTTGCTCTTGAAAAGGGCGACTGTAGAGTCCTCCAATTCTTGGCTCCACACCCGCAGCTCCCATGCCCCAAACACGCGAACCTGACAGGCGTTGGACGCGGCAGGCAAGCTCTCCGCTGAAAGCCAGTGTTTAACCCCGGAGAGTTCGAGTTCAATGGCAGAGCTTGAAGCAGGTGTTGTCTGGCGGGCAAGGACTTCCAAGCGTTGCTGTTCCTCAATGTTGGTGGAAATGAGTGCCATCGTGTCTGCAACTGCTCGCATCATTCCCCCCCCCCTCTTCGGCATAGCCGATCTGCTGACAATTTGATGATATTACGAGGGAACCAGGGTGAGGCTCCTCCTTTCCTGAAATCTGTTTGGACAAGGAGACCATGAAACGCTTAGAACCATCGAGTGTGTATTCCACTATGACACTATCATTAGTCTTGAGTTCCTCGACAGCAGTAACGTTATGAAATGCTGTTTGATCCGTCGCAAGGTAAGTGTTGACTGTGTACGAATTGTCGAAAAAGTTAAATTCCAAAATCTCCACGCGAGTGGGAGTTATAACCAAGACCTGGCCAAAAGATGACTGCAAATCCTCCCTTGCGTGACCATCCCATGTTCGGAGCAACAACCAACCAGTCGCGCCAACAATCAACACGACGACGATCAGAAGGAAAATGCGGGTTCTAATAATTGAGCGTCTTATCACACAGCACTTGTACGACCTCAAATACGGTTTTTCAAGAATGGAAAATGGAATGTAAACGCACGGGCCACAGCCCATTGTCAGCGGCGGCGTGAAAATGGTTGAAAACCGCCGGTTTGAAATTCCGTCTTCTTCCTTGGGATATTCTTCAGGCTATTCGCTTGAAAAGCTCTTCTTCCTCCTGGGGTCTTCTTCCTTCACTGCTTGCCTTTGGAAATGCAGTTCCGACAAGTGGACAGTTTGGAATTAAACAACGGGGCTATTTACTTGAGTCAACCGCCACAATGGGCTGTGGTAGAACACGGTGGCAAAGCGGCCAATTCCACAAGCTGTTGGGGCAGGTTGATTCAATTGACTAGCCCAGTTAAACAATAAGTTGATAATGAGGAGATGTGGTTTCATATGCATTACGGATCGCGCCTTTCGAGCGGTTGGAGTTCTGTCCACCCGATGGCCTTTATTGGTCCAAAGGCAGTTTCAGATTGGATTGGACGAAACGGACCCGCACCATTTCTCTACCCCGACTGACTCGCCAAATCTCAATCTCATTGAACAATACTGGAATTGGATCAAGCCCACGCTGGCAAGTGCAGGCTCCCTCGGGATCCCGCCTCCTCGCGACCTGATGTGAATCTTTGGCAATTCAGTCACAGCAAACGCAATTGCACCGAAAGGATTGCCAAGAGCCATCAGCAACGCCGCGTGAATGGCCTTGCAAGCAACTTTGTCATCCGCCAGCGCTTGAAGCATCGCCGTAAGCTCTTCGGTACTTGGATGGCAACATGACTGTATATGCGTCAACATGCATGAATGACAAGGGCACTGGCATCCGCCCCAACCTCGACCAGAGAAACCAGCGCGAGGTCCATAGTTTTTCAGAATATCGTCATACTCTTTATTTTTCTCCATAGCAGTGGACCTCCAGTTTTGTTTCCGGCCTGAGATCTTAATTCAACCTCTGCCATCAAAAGCTATACCTGAAACCCACGCGGGCGTAGGGGCCGTAGAGCCATTGGGACTCGGATTGCTGCGCGGCGTCGCTCTTGCTGACGAAACCATAAAAATAGTTGGCCTTGGCACCGGCATCCACAAACAGGACGCCGTAACTCTTTTCGGTTCCCAGGGTGTACGACAATTGAAGCGTGGCTATTCCGTATCCATCCAGGAGTACCGTGTTTTGGTAGCCTGGGCGTGTTGTATCGGACGTTCCTGCGCCTCCACCGATTTCGAAGCGCGGCCCGATGCCAAATCGACCATCGAACGGATGCCAGATTTTTCCAAAACCAAAAAACAATTGGCCAACATAGTTGTCCACTTTGTAGGAGATGTCCCGTTTCGTGCCGCCGGAGTAACTCAACGCTTCCAGCGAATCCCAATTCTGGTAAAGAAAACTCAGGCCAAAGGTGCCCACCTTCGTTGCAAAAAACCGCCAGCGGCCCTCGAACTCGGTAAGATCAGATCGGAGTGCCGATGTTCCATACCCAAGCGTCGGGGATGTGTAATTGATGTCTCCGGTCAGGCGCCCGGAACGGGCGGACAAATCAAACCAGGACTCCCAGTTGGGAGGTGAGAAACTAAAAGATGCGCCACCTAAATCGCCAGATTTCGTCCCTGAAACTTCAGGTCGATCTGTTTCCAGTTTGAGTTTGTAGGTGGCATCATATCGGAAGTAATCAGCCGAAACCTGTGTGCGCCAGCCTGTATTCTTTTCGGAGTTCGCGTCGGCAGCGTGAGTGATTCCAGTTAATGAGCCAAGCGCCAGGGCGATTGCTGCTTTGGTGCTGAATGTTACTATCGGTTTTGAGTTTTTCATGCTGTGTTTTTTGGATTGTTTTCTTTCAGTGTATGTAGTTTAGAACGTTACCCCATTGGAGGGGTGATGCTTACGCTGTATTGGTTGCTTTTGTTCGATCTTTGGTTCGGGTTTGGGTTCTTGCTTTGGTTCGGGTTGTGGCGGTGCCGGTTTTGTTCGATCCTCAAGATCCACCTGTATGCTACGAATCAAGGCTTGAATCAGCTTCACAGATTCCGCAGACTGATCCTCGGCAGGTATCGGGGACTGTTCTCGCAACTGGTCGTTGCATATTTCAGCCAGATTGCTGGAAATCTGAGATACCATATTTGAGAACGCACGCGCCTCATTTGTTGAGATTCGGCCTGTTACGCTGATTTCACGTTGAATTCCTAGCAACCGCCTGCGAATGCAATCAAGCAGAAGACCATCTACCTGCTCCTCAAACGTATTCTTGAACCAGCCGTATGCAACATAGGCGCGGCACTCCTTACCAAAACTGATTATCTTCGATCCGAAATCATCGTATTTCTTCTGATCAATGAAATCGGACTTTTGCACCTCAGATAAGAGATTAGTATAGCGCTTCATTAAATCTGCAGCGACATACGTAACTACCATCTTCATTCTTGCGTTGGCATTAGTCACATCCCTAGCTCCTATCTCCAAAAGCTCCTTTCTCGCGGCTTCAAACTTCGCGTAGGCGTTAGTGAAGTTACCCCGCCCGAATTCAATATCTCCATCCTTAATCATTTGCTGAGCCTTTCCATGGCGTTTGAAATTGATTACCGCAGAATCGTCTTGTGAAACGCTATTCATAGTGTTTTCACATCGAGCAACCCTTCCTGAAAAGACGAGAATCCAAAGCAATACGATCACAATGGACCATGGTAACTGCATCGCGCGAATTCCACTTTGATGGCGAATGTTCACGGTTTCAACTATTCACCCGGCAATAACTTTCGAAGTTGAGGGTATCTTGTGGCTACGTTGATTGCGGCACTCTGAACGGCTGCGACAACGTTGTCGCTTCCCCCAAGGATGGGTTTTGGTATGCCGCCTTCCGGCCATTCATGGGAAGCTACGATCTCGTTGGGGGCATAATCATTCCCGATTCGGAACATTTTTGAAACAATGTTCAATTGAATCTCATCATTGTTCCCAGTTCGCACGGTTGCCTGATTAAGAACCGCCAAAACAATAAACTCCACTTTGGCCTCTTTACCCATCGCAATGGCAAGTTGATCCAGTTCTTCCGGGCGTACGCTGCCTGTTATTGGTTCGCGATTGCCCGAATCACTCGTTCTTCGACTCAAAGGGCAAACGGAATACCCTTTATTGATCAACACTTTTGTAAATGATTGATCCAGCGCTTGCAGAGCATGGTTGTTTGTTGCCCACTGCCCCCAAATACCGTCGGAAGAAACGACAAGTACAGCGGCATAATGCTTGTGTTTTGGAGGGTCCGTAACACAGCCGCTTGCGAAAACGACTGTTAACGCTATCGCAGCGAACATGAAAATGAGCAGTGGATTCTTTGACGTTTTAATCACGTTATTCATAAGGTCTAATTTTTTATAGTTCGTTGTGTGTTCTGATAAACAGCATTCCACTGCGCCACGAGCTTGTCGCGGTTTGTGGTGCTCAGGTTGAATGTATTTGAACAGGCCATTCTCATTGCGTTCAGTTCTTTGAACAATCCAGCGCTCGTCAGAGCATCCGCTCCTGAAGGTGGTTCCAGCTTGCTGGAAATGGCATCTAATTTCGCAAGGAGATATTCACAATGATCATTCAGGACGACCTGCTGCAGTCGCTTCACTTCATCAAGTTTAGGGCGATTTCCAATCTCCTCAAAATGTCTTAGCATCGAATCCAATTGGTTGAAGACATCCGCGTAATGATCTCCTCCATCCTGGGCATTCACAAACAGGCTTACTAGATTTGGGTAGGCTGGGTCGGCGCTAAGAGAAACGCTCTTGATTTGTTCACATCGTTGGGCCTTGCTATCGAGACTTAGTGATATCTCCTCCTTTAAGGCTTCCTCTCTTGCTGCAAGTGCCTTATCCTTGGCTGCTATTGCAGCCTTTGCGGCGGCAACATTCGTAGCGAGGCAATTAGTATGGTTCTTCGCATGTATTGCTTCGAACTTTTGCAGTGCAATCTCGTATTTGGCGATGGCATTGGTGAATAAAGTGTCACCCTCGGTAATTATGTGTTGAGCCTCAAAGAACGCATTAAAGTTCCTCACGCCAACATAAATATCTCCAGCATTATTGGTCAGGTCTTCTCCACTGCAAACCGTAAAGGACAGCAACAGCAGAACAAGGGCGCGAACCACCACAAAACGCTGGTCTAGCGTCGTCTGGCGCTCGCAATTTGAATGCTGTTTTGGCGCAGTCATGGATTGTTTTTGAAATCGTCGCTCTTCTTTTTTATACGCTCGTAGGAGGCAAAAGTCATCTTCGCGTCATCCGAATCGTAGTATCCTTCGTCAGAAAACTTCTTGAGAGACTCCACAACCCGTTTCTTCAAATGTTCCCACGCGTTTTCAGCAAGTGGCTTTGCTAGTCTTTTCAATTCAGGATAACGGCACGCACGCAAAGAAATTGCATCCAGTTTGTTCTCAGACTTATCAATCGTAAGCTGGTCTCGCCCCAATTCATTCAATTCACACCGAATCAGCGTCATCTCAATTTGGGCCAACATGGCCGTGTCATTGATTATGACACTTTTGTATATTTCCAGTATTTCCAGTAGCTGTTTAAGGTTGTTGCCCACTGCGGACGAATCGGTGATCTTCTCCATTTCCGATACAAGATTTGGAAGACCGGTAGCCGATGCGGTAGTGGGCACTCCCAGGTTGTTTCTTAGGGCGTTTCGGGCATCCATGTATTGCCTATATGTCTTCCGGGCTACAGCGATAATCTCTCGCGTCCCCGAAGAAAGCATGTTTGTCGAATCGCCGGAGCATGGGATGGCCGATTCATAACCGTTGAGAGCTTTCTCCAAGTTCACCCAACGCGTCTCTTCGGGTGTGGACCCCATGAGCGCCCAAGCGTTGGCGAGTGCCGTGGCATAGGGTTCCAAATTGGTAAAGTGAGGTGACAATACAAGCGTTACTGTCGTCGTTTTGCCGTATTCCAAATAAACGTTGGTTGTTGCTGTATCGTGGCAATCCAAAAAAACCGAAAAGCGTAACGAACCTGGCGGCAGATATGGCCAAGGGATCAGCCCATTTTGAAACGGTCCGTAGTTTGTGCCGTTGAAACGCAATAGGGCGTTGGTAGGCACCAGCGTCGAGCGTAGCACTGAGGGCCCCAAGTTCACGACGAAGTTGTTATTCGTTCCAAGCTGCACGGTGAACAGGTTGGTTTGGGCAACCCATTCCTTTCGGCCTGAAACCACCTGCAACGAGACTGATGAAAGGTTCGTAATGCATATGGGGAAATTTGTAAACCGCTCCGCTTTAAATGTGTCGCTAGACACGACCGCGTAACATTCGCCCGCATTGTTGGTCGCAAATATCGTCGCTGATGTTCTCAAAGGTTTCCAAGGAATAAGCGCAAACGCGGCAGCGCACAAAACCAACGACATGAAACATGGTCGGAGGCCACGTTGACCATGTCTTTTAGAAAGCCACAAACCTAAGCAGGCAATGGAAGTAAAAGCGGCGAGATACGCGAGCAATTTCAAAGGCTCAACGAAATACTCACGCACCGGTTGAGGCACCCAATCAGGATAATACCTCAGCCCGGTTATGAGGAAAAAGCCTAATAGAGATGCAACAAATGCGCACCATGCAGCCAAATTGAAATAGAGTGTAATTATTGCAATAACACTCGTGTCACCAGTAGCCCGAAACTCAATACGGTCCTTGGTTATCGTTTGTGATGGTGAGTTGCACACCCAGTCATAAAACACACTTTCAGGAAAGTGATCTTGCGAATCGGATGCATAGAGTACCACACGCTCTCCTTTTGCCACTGAAAATGTCCTTCGGTCTGGCGAATATATGGGTGAGCTCGGTGGCCGCAAAACTAAAATCCTTCCATTGCCTCCACCATCAAAAGTTATATCAACCACAACCTTGTTTTGCGGAATCACCTCAAACTCAGCCTGGAATGTGGTGTCTGACATCAATTGAGTTTTCCATGAACTCCCTTTTGGGCCACCGGGAGTTTTCCAGCCTGTAAAACGCCAGCCAGGATTTGGGATGGCGGTTACGGTTACGGTTACTCTCGTGTCTTTGGGATAACGGATCCTGTCATTTCTGCCTGTATCGATTCCCTTGGGGGCGCAGATTCCCTTGGGGGCGCATTCAATCTTGCCGCCAACCGTCTGCTCCAAGCGCACCTCCCATGTGCGCCTCCTGATTTCTTCATCAAGAGCAGTCCGCCAGTCATTTGCAGAGGGACGCACTGGATTTACCCGATTTGATCTCTTTTTACCCTTAAATACTGACTTGAAAAGTTCATATACCGTGGTCAGCTGCGTGGCCTCAATTGTTGGCTCCTGAATGGACTT